>JAUVKP010000057.1 GCA_030596185.1 Fidelibacterota bacterium
CAGTCGGGTATTAATTTCAAAGAATTACCTGACTCGGAATACGATAATTTTATGGGTGAGTCTTCCGGAGCCGCGGTCATTTTTGGCGTCACCGGAGGTGTGATGGAAGCAGCTCTGCGTACCGCTTATGAAATTGTAACAGGTCGTGAAGTTCCATTCGATGGCTTGAATATTACATCTGTACGAGGTATGGAGGGTATTCGTGATGCAAAAATAAAACTGGAAAATGTGCTTCCGGAGTGGAGTTTCCTCGAAGGTGTTGAACTTGCAGTTGCAGTTGCGCATGGGCTTACGAATGCAGCGCAGATCATGGATGATGTCGTTATTGGTGAATCACCTTATCATTTCATAGAAATAATGGGATGTCCGAGTGGATGTATTGGAGGCGGTGGACAACCGATCCCTACCAATGACGAGATTCGCAGAAAACGCGCAGAAGCCATTTATACGGAAGATGAGAAAAAGAAAATCCGGAAATCACATGAAAATCCGGAAGTCATTAAACTGTATGAGGAATTCCTTGGAGCTCCTTTGGGTGAATTATCACATAAATTACTTCATACGAAATATACACGCCGTGAACGTGTATAAATCTTGAATGAATATGAAAAGGCCGGGTAACCGGCCTTTTTTGTTTGTGAGTGATCTTTATTATAATTTTTAGCTTAACAGTAAAAAACGCAATTCTAAACCCCTAAACCCCTAAACCTTTAAACTCTTAAACTATTCTATCAACGCCATTACCACATCACCCACATTCGTTCCCGTATAGCCGATCTCGATCAAGGATTCACATTGCTTGTGAAAATGATAGGAATCGTGTTTTTCAAGGTATTCCTGAATAGAAAGCCCGAGGTAGTTAGCAGCTTTGTATGTATCAGTATTCACTATTGCACCGGCCGCGCCGCCAACACCATCAATTCCATCTGAACCGGCAGAAAGAAGAGTAATACCGGGCGTGTCTTGAAGTTCAGAAAGAACAGTAAGGGCCAATTCCTGAGATCTGCCGCCTTTGCCGGGGTTCTTATTGAGCGTAACTGTCGTTTCGCCGCCAAAAAGCATACAAGTTGGTTTTGGACCGCTGTAATGCTTAAGCATATCCGCGATCATTTTGCCGGCATGTTTTGCTTCACCGAACAGACTTTCCGGGAAGCTCAAGGGGCGAATACCTTCGTCAAAGCAGTTTAATTCGGCAGCTTCGAGTAGCTCCATATTACTACCGATCAAATAATGGGGAATATCGCGAATATTGCTGATAGCTTGATAAGTTTTAAAAATATTAATTATATGCTTTGAAAGATGATCTTCAAGTTTGTATTTAGCGATCAGCTCCTCAATAATATTTTGTTCAACAGGTGTTTTGTAAAAAGGCCCTGAACCTATAACAGAAAGATCATTACCCATAACATCTGAGAGGACAAAAATACAGGACTTGGCTTTACATAATTTAGCTAATTTTCCCGCCTTAACTTGTGACATTGCGCCACGGAGAATATTGATCTCATTTATACTCATACCAAGTGAAAGAAAAGATTCTGTACTCTTTTGTATATCTTCCAATGAAATACCCGGTATCGGGTATTCAAGGAGTGAAGATGAACCACCCGAAAGGAAATAAATGAGAGTATCGTCCTCTGTAAGTGAATCAATGAGTTCAAACATGCAATTTCCGGCTATAAGACTTTTTTTATCTGGAGTGGGATGATCGCCCTGCATCACGGTGAATGGAGCTTCTGAAGGCTCTGAGGGTGAAATAAAGAGGGAATTATCTGGTTTTCTCGTTAAATAGGGAAGAATTGCTTTACCCATGGAAAGTGAAGCCTTTCCTGAACCGGCAAGGACCAATTTTCCGGAAGTTTCAAGATCTATCAGAGTATTTCTGTAATACAGGGTATTATCAAACACATGTAAGTATTTTTTATACAGTGCATCGGGTTGCACCGCATCAATGATCTTATGGTAAGTATTATTTAGGAATTCTTTTTCTTTAGAAGGCATGCCAGCCTCACAAGCAGGAGTAAAACAGTCCCTGTCACAATAATAATAGGACCCGTCGGAAGATTCGTATAATAAGCTATAAAGAATCCTCCGATAAATATGATCAATGAAATTAAAACGGACATCAGAACGATCATTGGTAATCGTTTAGAAAGAGGAAGAACAATAAGGGGTGGAATAGTTAAAAGGGCCAATACAAGAATGATACCTACTGAACGGATCATAAGCACAACGGCAATAGAAATGAACAAATAGAAGAATAAACGGTATAATTTAACTTTTATTCCATGTAAAGAGGCAAATTCTTTATCGAAGAGATAAACGATAAGCGGCTTATAAAAGAGAAAGAGAAATATAAGCAAGAATATATTGTATATAGCGATATTAAGGATATCACCTCGGGTGACCGTTAAAATATCCCCAAAGAGGTAAGTTAAGAGATTAGGCGCATAACCGGGAGTAATGGTAATGAAAATAATACCCAATGCCATACCAAACGCCCATAGGACAGCGATAAGAGCATTATGGGTTTGCAATTGCTTTTCATTACTTAGTCCAATGACAGTTCCAGATGCTAGAGCGACAGTAAAAGCACCTAGAATTGGATTTAATCCTAAAAAATAAAATAATCCCAATCCACCAAAAGAAGCGTGAGAAATACCGCCTATAAGGAAGGCGTCACGCTTGATCACGATCAGTGATCCAATAACTCCTGCGGTAATGCTTAGAAGGATTCCTGCGATCAAAGCATTCTGAACAAATTCATATTGAAGGATATTCATTTGTGTTCCTTGAGTACGCGGTGGGGAAGTCCATGACCTATCAATTCTATCGGACAACCGTAAACCTTTTCCAGTGAGCCTTCAATATGCTCATCACGACCGTGGTAATATAATGTACGATTGACACAGGCAATATTTTTAACATGATCATCAACTGCTGATGTGTCATGTGTGATCATAACGATCGCGATATTTTTGTTTAGGTTTTTCAGTATTTCCGAGAGATTTCCACGGGATTCCGAATCAATAAAGGTTGTCGGTTCATCTAGGAAAAGCACTTTGGGATTTTGGATAAGAGCACGTGCAAGAAGCGCACGCTGTAATTGGCCTCCTGAAATTTCTGAAATCGAAGAATAGGCTAAATCATTCAAAGAAAACGCATCAAGCTGCTTTTCAATAAGATATTTATTATCATTATTTCGTCTTTTGAAAGGATGATACTCACTAATAAGACCCATTTCAATGAAATCATAAACTCTAAGGGGCATAAGCTTATCAAAGGTGGTAAACTGGGGGACATATCCAAATTCCGATCGCTTGATGTTGTGATAAACGATCTTCCCGCTTTGGGCTTTTAATAAACCCAGCATGCATTTCAAGAGTGTTGTTTTACCACCACCGTTCGGACCCATGATCACAAGATAATCACGTTCATATAAAGGTAGTGAAATATCGCTGAGTATCTCTTGCTTCCCATCAAATGAGAAGTGCAAGTTTTTAATTTCCATCAGCAGTTTGTAATCCATATATCCTCAATTGACTTAAAGTAAAAAACCCGGCTTGAGTGCCGGGATTTTTACTATTTATCCGGGAATCCGGCAGGGATGAAGCCTGTCCGGGAAACCTATTTTTTCTTGTTTTTTCCTTCTTTTTCTTTGAAACGATGTTCCCAAGCTATCAGAATAGGAGCAGCTACGAACATGGAAGAATAAGTACCGACGATTATACCAACCACCATAGCGATAGAGAAACCGAAAAGTACTTGTCCACCAAAGATAGCCAAGATCAATACAACAACGAAAGTAGTCAATGATGTGATGATCGTTCTTGCTAGAGATTGATTTACACTAAGGTTAATGACCTCTTTTAAAGGTTTACCTTTGTGTATCTTGATGTTCTCACGAATACGGTCATAAACCACAATGGTATCATTCAAAGAATAACCCACAATAGTCATGAAGGCTGCTAACACAGGTAATGAGAATTCCCATTGGAAGAATGAGAAAAACGCTAACGTAACGAGTACATCATGAAGTAAAGCAATAACAGCACCGATCGCGAACTTGAATTCAAAACGAATGGTAATGTAGATCAGGATCAACAAAAGCGCAATACCAATAGCTTGAAGCGAATTGTTTCGCATTTCATATCCCATTTTCGGGCCGACTTTATCGATCTGTAAAATGGAATAGTTAAGACCGGTGAGTGCTTCTTTAAGAAGGTCATCTGAGTTCTCTACTTCATTTGCGTTAATGGTGATCATGTATTCATTTTCACCTGAACTTTTGATCTCAGGATTTCCAAGGTCTTTTTCCGTAAACATTGAGCGAAGTTCTTCAGCAGAGATGCTTTCATTGAACTTAATCTGCATCTTAGCGCCTCCGGCGAAATCTACACCGTAGTTTAATCCTTGAACGAACAAAGAAATGATACCCGCAACAATGATCACGATTGAAACGATAAATGCGATTTTGCCTTTACCGACTATATTATAATTTGGTTTTTTAAAAAATTGTAGCACGGTCGCCTCCTATATACTGAGCTTGTTTAAGGGTTTTTTACCGTGTGTGAACGATGTAAAGATCGTCTTTGAGATAAAGTAACCTGATACAAAGTTAAAGATAATACCCCAGAACAAGGTTGTCGCAAATCCACGAATGGGACCTGAACCGTACTGCATTAAAACCAGGGCGATTATCAGGGTTGTCAGGTTTGCATCAAGAATTGTTACAAATGCTCTTGAGTAACCATTATCCACAGCGGATCGTATCGTTTTCCCTTTGAGGAATTCTTCACGAATTCTTTCGAAGATCAAAACATTTGCATCTACCGCCATACCCATGGTCAAAACAAGACCGGCAATACCCGGAAGTGTCAGAGTAGCACGTAGGGAAGCGAGAATGGCAAGAACAAAAATAATATTCAGAACTAAGGTTGTTATAGAAATTATACCTGCACCGCGGTAATAGAAGATAATAAATAGGGCTACTATAAGCAGACCGATTAACATAGAGCGGACACCACGATCAATAGAGTCGGCTCCCAAAGATGCACCAACAGTGCGTTCTTCGATAATATCAATAGGAGCGGGAAGTGCACCGGCTTTAAGAACGATCTCAATATCCTGTGCTTCTTCTAAGTTTGCAAAACCTTCAACAACAGTTCGACCATTGGGGATCTTGTTTTGAATGCGTGGCGCCATTTGAACTTTATTATCCAGAACTATGGCCAAGCGTTTGTCTACATTGGCACCTGTCAGACGCGCCCATGTTTTGGTACCTTCAGGGTTCATGCGAACATTAACAATTGCCTGCCCCATTTGTTCGCTGGAAACGCTACCAAGTTCAGCTTTAGCTTCTTTAACAGCTTCACCGGTCATACCGGGTTCACGGTTAACAAAGAATAAGGAGTAAAATTTAACTTTTCCACCATCGTTGGTTTGAACCTCTTTAGTACGTCCCGAAAAGAGAATGCGTAGATCATTGGGAAGAACCCGTTTAACATCAGGATCGTTCAGGATCTTATTTACTGCATAGTAGTTCTCAACAGGAACACCAATATCCCAACCAAGATTTCTTAGAAGCGCACTGAAAGGTTTTTCGGCAGCAAGATTTTCATCAACTAAGACTGAAGAATCTGCTATGCTTGCATCATTTTCGGTAATACCGAGAAGTTCACTAACAGATATTTCTTTATCTGTGCTGGTTGTATTGGATACAACAGCAGTATCTATCTGTGATATGTCTTCAGGATTGATGCGTTTAACAGCGGCATCGATCCTGTTAATAATGTCTTGTGTATATTCTGCATCTTTTAAAAGAACAAATTCCAGCAATGCCGTACTATGAATAATATCTTTTGCACGTTGAGGATCATCAATACCGGCCAATTCAACGATGATACGTTTATTGCCAATCAGCTGGATAACAGGTTCAGAAACACCAAATTCGTCAACACGGTTTCGAATGATCTCTTCTGCACGAATGACAGCATGCTCTGTTTCGGTCAGCAAATTACTAATCACTGATTTATTATCAGTTTTGCGATCTTCAGAAGGGAAATATCGACTGAGACGTAAACTATCTTCATCAGCTGTTTCCAACATGATATCAAGATAATCCATTTCAGGATTTGCTTCATACTTCGCATTTACTTTGTCCATATAGTCGTAATAAGCTCGAGATTGGTGTTGAGCTATATTTTTAACGAAATCAGGTACATTTACTTCAAGAACAAGATGCATACCACCCTGAAGATCAAGACCACGCTTAATGATCTTAGATTCAAGGTCGATCAATTTACCTTCTTCTTCCAGTTCGATTTTTTCTGCGCTAGTCAAACGTTCATATTGCAGTGTCGGTACTAAAGAGTAAACCGCCCAAGCCAACAATACAGCCACGATGATATAACGCCAAATTAGCTTTTTAGACATACGGGATTGAACCTCCATATTCTGTTAAAATATTACCCCTTGCTTTGTGGGGATAATGTAATTCATATATAAAGAGCAAAGCTGTCAAATTTAACGGATGAAAGCTTTAAAACAAAGAAAAAAGTATAGAGGATGTGAAACGTAAAACGTGAGACGTGAGACGTGAGAAGTAAAGACCTTCCGGCTGGCGTCCGAAGGTAGAGAGGATCTGCCGGATGGTCGAGAAAGAATGGGAAAGAGACGTGAGACATGAGACCAGCCTTCGCCACCAACTTCGCCACCCCGAACAATCGGGGCGCTGGTCAGGAAGGTTACGGCTGGCAGGCGTGAGACGTGAGAAAAAAGTTGAATCATTAAATTTATGAAAAATTTGGGTTTCAAACCTGAACTTGACTCAAGCTGTTTAAAAAACTGTGATTCAGGTCACATGAAAATCTATTGTAACAAAGATATTTTTTTCTACTCATAATTTATATTTATCTTACTCTTAACCCGTTGTGCGAAACTAATATGTAAGTGTAATACAACTGTCATTTCGATTGAATTTTCAGTCATTTGGCTGAAAATGAATAGAGAAATCTCAAACATTTAACAAAATTGTGCGGTTTGAGATCCCTCCCAACC
>JAUVKP010000026.1 GCA_030596185.1 Fidelibacterota bacterium
GAAATATTCACTTTTAGTCAAGGGTGTGATCTTCAGTGCCTGATTTGTACCAAGTTCTTTGTCGTTCACTATACCCAAACCGATAATAAATGCGCCGATAAAGACCATGAACATAATATAGATCGAACCGCCCATGGTCGCAACGGGTGAGACTTCACTACGGTCCGAAAGTTCTTCCGGAACACCATAAGTAAAGGTGTTGGTCCTGGTTCGTTCGGGATAGTTGGCCTTGACATAATATTGCCGGACCATTCGCGCACCGGTGGAAAAAATGGTATTCTCTTTTATATTCCGTTCCAACACGGAAATATATTGTTCTTCTTCCGGATCCCAGTATAAACCTTCCGCCGAACCGGTCCCGCGAAGTTTTTGCTCCATATCATCTATGTTCTCGTATTTGATCACTTTTGCAAAGGATTCCAACTCATCGATGACCTCCTGCCTGACCGCATGAGGCCCTTCGGTTACTACCGCAATGGTTGAAGTTGTACTGTCCATATCGGGGAGGAAAAAACGAAGGACCACAATAATCAATAAAGGAACGATAGCAATATAACCGCCCATAAAACTTTTAAAAACGGTTTTAACATCAAATTTAAACATTTGTATCAGTTGTCTCATTTTATGCCTCCCGCCGTATACGTGTTGAGAATATCCATGCCGAGAGGAATACGAACACAAGATCAAGGGCTCCAAGAATAGCTGCGCTTTGCCAGATGATGTGTGCGTTGTTATCCGGGAACATGGCAGCATCCAGGCCAAAGAGCGTATAATAGGAAGGAATGAACTTCAGCCAGAGAGGTGAAAAAACCGGGGCGAATAATGAAATGGCCGGCAGGGAGATGACCAGCATCAACAGAACGACCAATCCCATAGAAGCCATGGGATTATCAAAGAAAGAACCCAGAATGATACCGATCGTAGATCCGAAGATCACGGTCAATATGATGATAAGTAAAGCCTGAAGATATCCCTGAAATCCACCCATTATCGGAATATAAAGGATCGAAAAAGTCGCGAAACTGACTGCCAGTAGCATCAGGTGTTTGCTGAAGATAAATCCCCACAAACCCGCCGGAGTTACACGAAAGGCTCTGATCGTGGCATCGGAACGTTCCTGCCCGATCAATGAGACCATAGCGAACATACCGATAATACCCACCATCATCATAATAATGGGAGGTAACATACGTTTATTGAAAGGGATCTCATCGCGTAAACCTTCTTGCAGAGATGTAATACGCACAGAATTATAGATTTCAAGCGGATAGGTCCCGAATGGGGGATGCAGGATAGATAACATATCTTCCATCTCTGTTTCGACATATTTCATCATGGCTTCGGTCGTATAGGGCTGGACCAACATCTCCGTCTCATAGAGGGTTTCCTCACCATAGGAAATGATGACACCCATTGCTGATTTGTTCTTTGTCATGCCGGCGATCATGTCCTCGCGGTTATCTACGAACAGCTCCAAATCCATTTCGATATCAATATTTTCTGCGAATTGATCAATGATATTCTGAACTAAACCGGTTTCGTCGTAAATATAGACCATGGCATCCTGCTTGACCTCCTTGGGAAAAATAAAGAGCAGCATGAACATAATGACCACTGCGAATGCAAGCTCCAGGATAATGAAGATATCCTTAATGCCAAGAAGTACATCCTTTTTGAATAGATTGAATATGCGTTGCATAGAAACCTCCTATTCCAGGCCGCGGCCGGTGAGTTTAATGAAGATCTCTTCAAGGGTCGGTTCCCCGGAATGAATAGTTTTCACATCATGATCACCGATGAATTTCTGGAAAACCAACTTACCTTCCCCAGTCATTTTGAAGGTTTTCGAAAGAAGTTTTTTTTCTTCCATGTATTCCACGGTCACTACAGGGTGTCCGTACTTTAATTTGAGATTTTTTGGAGTATCCACGGCAACGATTTTGCCGTCTACGATAAATGCTACACGGTCACAAAGTTCATCAGCCGCAAACATATTATGTGTGGTCAAGAAAATCGTTGTGCCTTCTTTCTGTTTTTCTTTGATGATTCTTTTGATACTGTTGGCCGTTGTGGGATCCAATCCCATGGTCGGCTCGTCAAGGAACCAGATATCCGGTTTATTGATCATGGAACGAGCAAAACCGATACGCTGCATCATTCCTTTGGAGAATGCCCCCGCTTTTTTCTTGGCTTCATCTGCCAGGCCCACAGCCTCCAGGATCACCATCGGATCTTCGGTCTCTCTGTCGTAGAGAGAGGCATGAAATTTCAGATTATCTATCGCGGTGAGTTTTTTATATACATTCGGCCGTTCAAAACCCACACCGATGCGATTGAAAAATGCCTTATCAGGATACCCTTTACGAGCTTGTTCATCAATGATGATCTCACCGCCCTGAAGCTCAAGCAATCCGGCAAGAATACCTTGAGTAGTGGATTTACCTGCGCCACTTGGACCGAGAAATCCGAAGATCTCACCTTTTTTGATATCAAAGCTGACGTCATTTACGGCAAACTCATCATTTTTCCCATAAGAGTAAATGAGATTTTTTACTTCGATCATGATCTGACCTCTTTTTGTTTATTGGAAAATAAATTTTCCTGAGTGTTAATTTTATGATTATTAAAAGAATACGCTTAAACCAGCATACATACAAGAAAAACCGTATTTCACGGCTCGTTATGCCTAAGATGTAACTCGTGAAAATCGTAAGGTTGTAAGTATCTTGATTATAGGGTTATCTTACGATAAATAAATAAGACTGAACAAAAAGTAAGGGAATGGTGATAAAAAACAGAAAAATAATTTTAGAAAAAATGAAAAATAATTCACTTTTTTGTCATCTCGACCGGAGTCCCGATGGGGCGAAGCGGAGAGATCTATTTATGTCAAAAAGATAATTTAGAGCGTATTGTAAATGATAAATTATATAATTATCCCCTTCTTTTCTTTGCTTAACCAAAGAAAATCCCGTAGGGATCCCTTTGGGAGAAGCAAAAGAAAGTCAACCGCTGTCCTCCTTTGGCTAAAAATCCTCTTCATTCGGTAAAATACAAGAACGGCATCGCTACGCTCAACCCTTGTATTTTTTAACCCTCACTCATCTGATTTTCTTAACGCGTCGTCGCGAGGCGGCATTCTAATATCCATGACAAATTTCGTCGGAGTTCAAAATAACGGTTAAAACGATTTTGTGAATTTATCTGTGAAATCGGTGCAATCTGTGGTTACTTTTCCAAAAACTCCGGAATTCTTCGTGCTTTCGTCGCCTGCTCATAGGCATAAGCGATCTCGATCAGAATATCTTCACTCCAGGCGCGTCCAAATATTGAGATACCGACGGGTAGCTTATCGATATAACCCATAGGGACGGTGATATTGGGGTAACCGGATTGAGCAGCGGGGGAGGAAGAACCAAATTGAAAACTATCGCCGTTGGTATGGTCCGTTTTCCACGCGGGTGTTCCTGTGGGCGCAATAATAGCATCCAGATCATATTCGTCCATGACCCTGTCCATGCCATTGTCGCGACTGCCTTTTAACATTTTATATAAAGCTTCTTTATATCCATCGGAGTCCAATCCTTCTTTTTCCTGAGCCATTTCGAGATATGTCTGATTATAGAATTTCATTTCGATGGGATCATTTTTATTGAATTCGATCAGCTCTTCCAAGTTTTTGATCGGGGCATCCGGACCAAGTGACGCAAAATATTTATTTAATCCATCTTTATACTCATAAAGCATGATCTCAAAGGAAAAGTATCCGGTACTGTCTGCACGAATATGATCGATCTCAATGATCTCGGCACCTTGGGCCCCCATTGTTGCAATGGCCGAATCCATAAGAGCATCTACTTTATAATTGATCTCTTTAAATGAGGTCAAATAGGCAATGCGCTTGCCTAGGAGACCGTCTTCATTGAGAAAAAGCGTATAATCCTTATGAACCACTCTATCATCTTGCAAAGTCTTTGCATCATTTGGGTCTTGAGCGCTAAGGACATTCAAACACAGCACTGCATCGCGTACAGTTCGCGCCATGGGACCGGCAGTATCCTGCGTCCATGAAATGGGGATTATACCCGAACGGGAAATAAGTCCGACGGTGGGTTTAATGCCCACAATGCCGTTTGCATGAGAGGGACATACAATGGAACCATTGGTTTCTGTACCGATGGCCAGCATGGTAAGATTCGCGGAAACAGCTACAGCAGATCCCGAGGAGGAACCACAAGGATTGCGATCTGTTATATAGGGATTTTTGGTTTGTCCACCTACGGCACTCCATCCGCTGGAAGAGAGTTCACCGCGAAAATTTGCCCATTCACTGAGATTGGTTTTCCCAATAATTATTGCGCCGGCATCTCGGAGTTGTTTGGCCAGAAAACTATCTTGATAACGATAAGATCTTTTAAGTGCACGGGAACCGGCGGTCGTTGGCATGATATCCTCTGTATCGATATTATCTTTTAACACAATGGGAATACCATGTAAAACCGAACGGATATGTCCCTCTTGCAATTCTTTATCCAATTCTTTGGCAAAGGCAAGGGCATCGCGATTAACACTAATAATAGCATTAAGTTCAGGTCCGTCATCATCGATGATTTCAATACGATAGAGATAGGCCTTGGTAACATCCTGAATAGTAAAATCACCTGCTTCATAACCTTTTTGAAGATCTGCAATACTGTATTCCAGGTAGGGAAATTTGTTAAGATTTTTATTCATTGTCAATTGTTTATAAACGACCGTGCCGATAAAGAGGATGACCGCGATCAAATAAATGATCCTGTATGTTCTTTTCATAAAAAAGCTCCATTTTTTAACAATGAAATATGACCAGAAAACAGTAAACAGTGAACAGTAAACTGGAAGAGAATATCTTCTTTGAAATCAAAGTGTACTTTCAAGCAATGAATTATAGTTTATCACTCAAAAGATATTCAATTGTCATTTGTCCTTTATCAATTGTCAATTGCCTGCTAGCGCCATTGCGCATCGAATGCCATCCGCAGCTGAGGAAATAATACCCCCGGCATAGCCGCTGGCCTCTCCAATGATGTAAAGATTATCAATGCCCTGACTTTGGCCGTTCTTTTCACGATCTGCTTGAAGGGGGGAGGAAGTTTTGCTTTCCAGTCCCATGAGGATGCCTTGATCAAAGCCTGCCAGCTTACCGTTAAAATCTTTTAATCCCTGAATAAGCGCTCTGCTGACGATCTCGGGTATCATGTTATATAAAGCAGCTGAAAATAAGCCCAAAGAATAGCTGCTTTCAAGCCGTTTCCCGCTTTTTCTTTTTTTAGTGTAATCTGTGGCTCGCGTTGCGGGGATACTATAATCACTAGAATAGTTGTAAAATTTTTCTTCCAATGCGTCCATCCAATCAAGAATTTCAGTCGGTGTGCAGGTATGTCCAAGTAAAGCATCAGGATGTACACCGGCAACACAGGCAGCGTTAGAATATTGTCCGTTTCGTTGGTAATAACTCATACCATTGACGATGCTTTTTTCAGGAAATGCTGCGGACTGGACAACGTTTCCACCCGGGCACATGCAAAAGGTATAAACCGGTAAACCACTCGCCGTTTTGGTCGTTAGTCGGTACTCAGCGGCTTTTACTCCGGGAAGTTCTTCGCGCCCGCCCCATTGAGCCCGATTGATCAAAGTACGTGGATGTTCTATGCGATGTCCAATGGCAAATTGTTTTGTGTGGAATGGCACGCCGCGGCGCATAAGCATGCGATAAGTATCATAAGCTGAATGGCCTGCTGCAATTAAAACATGGTCTGCGCTGATGTCACCACTATCGCAGACTAAACCCGTGACATGACCATTCTTGATATGTATATCCGTCATGTGTGTATCAAATTGGATGGTTCCGCCATTCTCAAGAAATGATTTGCGAAGATTTGCCACGATCAGTTTTAGATTATCGGTCCCAAGATGCGGGTGAGCCATGTAAAGAATTTCTTCCGGAGCACCGGCTTTGACATATTCGCTTAAAACAAATCGCCGTTCAGCCGAAATATGCTTTGAGCGGGAGGTTAATTTACCGTCCGAAAAGGTACCGGCACCGCCTTCGCCAAAGGCATAATTGTTGCCCGCTGAAAATATTCCATTTTTTTCAAGATCATTGATGGCTATAGTGCGGGTCTTCACTTCAGAACCGCGTTCGATAATTGTGACAGAAAAACCTGCTTTCTGAAGAACATGAGCGCTAAAAAAACCGGCGGGACCGCTACCAATGACGGCCACACTTTCTTTGCGTTTTCTATAAGGGATCTCCAAAGAGGGAGGAGGAACATAGGATTCACCTTTAAGCGCAGGAGAAGTGGCAATGAAGTTTACCAGCCAATGGATGTCATTTTTCTTACGAGCATCCAGACTTTTCTTTTCAATTTGAAATGAAAAATCTCTCAATCCGAATTGCGTTTGAATGGCTTTCCGGATATAATCATCAGAATAATTTGTCGGGAGTTTTATTTGTAGTGTTTTGTAGCCCATAGCAGAATTATTTATATATATCCAATTTGTTTAAATTTTACATTGATCATACTGTGATACTTTTGCTTAAGATCATTATCTAAAAAACTCTCATCAATAAATGTATGCCATATCGGAAGTAATTTTATAAATTTATTAAAAATATTTTCTATTGATCTTTCATTCATACCACTTGTTTTCATAGCAGTAATCAGGTCTTTTTTTCTGATGTTTTTCTTTTTGCCATTTAAGGTCAAAGCCAACTCTTCATCATCGCCTTCAACAACAAGTTCAGCGGCAACAAGATCATAAGCCAGGGACAGTTCATATGTTTGATCAATTGATTTTATTAAGGAAAAGTTTTTTAGATGCATATCATTGTTTCCACAAAGAAAACAAAAAAGAGTAAGCTCGTAAAAATTGACAACATCTAAACCGGGATTATCAGAAAATGAACGGATGATTTTTGAAATTTGTTCATGCGATCCCTTATATTTGTGTTCCGTCAATCTTTGAGTTAATTGACACATATCTTCCATATGGAGTTTTTGTGCATTATGGCGGTCCATACGTTTACTTATATAAGCTAATTCCCCTGATTTTAAGCGGATCAGTGAGTGCAGAGCTGTTTTGATCCCGGACAGATCTGCTAAATGCATAGTAAGGTCTTCGTTTTCGGGGAGTTTTTCGAAGTTCTCCGTCTGGGGTTTAAGTATATATTCTCCCCATAACCCTACAATAGTTAATTTCCCGAACTTCTTATTTCCTGTTCCTTTTTCTCTTCCAAGAGATAGTTTTGGCTGAACACCAGGGATTGTTTTTTGACTTTGAATAATATGCACAGCAAGTTGTAACATCTCATCTTGAGTATAGTCAAGCTCAGGTGGTATGGCTTGTCCAAAGAATTTACGACTACAAGATTTGTGAAATTCCTGCTGAATTTCTTCTTCAGTAAGAAGCTTTTTATAGCAGTATAGACAAGTATGTTCAGGTGGTATTATCATTATTCAATCTCGGCTTTCTCAACCGATACTGCCCCTATACAGTCTTTGCAAGCTAGCATCAAGATGCTCATTCTGTCTCTCATATCCAGTTTCCAGTTTTTTAAAGTAATATCCAATAACCACCCTTCCGGGATCAGGCCATCAAAAAATGGGAACAGAATAGTTGATGTATAAATCTTTGTGGTTAAAGGCAGCGTCAGACTAATTGCTTCTGCATGTTCGCTTTCTAAATAGTCTTCCAGATATTGAAAATGAAATCCGCTTTCATCTTCAATCAAAGTTCCCGCAAGATGCTCATGCATGAATATATTAGCTTTTTTCATGACTGTCGAAATCCCTTTCAGATTCAATAGGTCCCAGTTCCCTTCCAAATAAGGCAAGAACTTGATTGATCTTATCCATTTTTAATGTTTCTTTTCCATTTTCTAATTCTCTGATAAATCGAATACCGACACCTGCTTTTTGTGATAATTCAAGCTGTGTCATTTTTTGTGATTTTCTTTTCCTTTTTACGAATTGACTGAGAATTGTCTGCTTATTATTAATCATTATTTTACTCTAAGTTTTTATTTTAGTAAATATTATACCTTTTCGGGTATAATTGCAAGATAATTCTATAATTTATACCCGTTGAGGTACAATATTGCCAAAAACATCTAAAATAGACCCGAATGGGTATAAATAATGGTGCAAATATAGATTGATTTGAATATTATTTAGTAATCTTAACCCGTTGTGTGAAACTAATACGTAAGTGTAATACAAACTGTCATTTCGATTGAATTTTCAATCATTTGGCTGAAAATGAATAGAGAAATCTCAAACATTTAATAAAATTGTGCGGTTTGAGATCCCTCGACTATGCTCGGGATGACAAAAAGCATTCCCCATTAGGTGTTTTACCTATTTCACACAACGGGTAATCTTATTATATTTCTTCATGAGCTCCAATACCTCATCAACCGGCAGGGCTTCAACCTTATGCTCGTCTCTACCCACCATGTCTTTGGCAGCAAAGAGTGAATTGATAATGGCTTCTTCTGTAGCTTCGATCGTTGCCATGAAGAGCGATGACATTTTGCCATTATATAGAACAGATGTGGTGTGTAAAGGTGTATCATAATTAT
>JAUVKP010000087.1 GCA_030596185.1 Fidelibacterota bacterium
GATGAATCTTTTTACGAGATCCGTTATGCGGGTTTTGAAGCTGTTTCATATGCAGGCTACGCGGATCATGTGATTACTTTCTCAAGTATGACAAAATTATTTAGTATCAGCGGATTGCGTGTTGGTTGGTTGTTTGCAAAACCTGAAATCACCGAAGCTGTGAACTCTGTCCGCTATATTTCTTCTACTTGCGCAAATACGTTTTCCCAACGTTTTGTTTTGCGTATGGTTCAAGGCTTGGGCAAAGAAACAAGAGATAAACTATTATCTATCCTTCAAAACCGCAGGAAATTAATGCTTGAAACCCTGAAGCATCACGGCTTTGAAAAATATGTCCGCTCACATGCGGGCTACTTTGTGTTGCTGAATATCCAACATGAATTGAAAAACCCCATGTCCGATATTGATTTTGTTCGCATCTTGAGAGAACGTCACGAAATCATGGTAACACCGGGTTCGCTTTTTGGACCTGCCGCAAATGGTTATATTCGAATTTCTTTTGCAACCGAAGAAACAAATATCCAACGTGGTATTGCAGCAATTCGGGAATGTGTAGACGCGCAAAATCTCTAAAAAAGGGTACGAGTGTACGTATTCTAATTTCCTAAACACTGATACTTTTAAACAAATTTACTTAACATCTTTACCAATCCGCCGAATATCTTTATATTCTTTTGTGTCAAATTGACAATAATAAACAAATGGATAAATACCGATGAAAAAGCAATGTGTAATTTTTACAATAATAATTATCAGCATCAATCTTTTATTTGCCATTCCGCCACAGAAATTCGCTGAATTGGGAGATGTGAAATTATTTAACGGTGAAACTCTTGAAGATTGTCGCATGGGTTATCGTATTCTTGGTGAAGCAAACGAAGATGCTTCAAATTATGTTGTATATCCCACTTGGCACGGAGGTACATCGGAACATGTTTTTGGACTGATTAATAAGTATAATTTTGTCGACACTTCGGCCTATTGTATTATCCTGGTTGATGCATTGGGGAACGGTGTTTCAAGTTCGCCCTCAAATTCACCAACTCAGGCAGGGCCGGCTTTTCCCGAGGTTCGTGTTATTGATATGGCAAGATGTATAAAGGGTGTGCTGGATCATTTAAAAATCAAACATGTGCATGCTTTTGTGGGCGGATCTATGGGCTCTATGCAAGGATTTGAATTTATTTGCGAATACCCAAATTTTGTAGATAAAACCATTCTTTATGTTAGTTCACCTAGAAATTCTACATACGATATTATCCGCCGGCATGCAGCATTAAATATTATTGATATGGCTAGGAAATATAATATTCCTCAAGAAGAATACATGACATCTTTACGCCTTACCCAAAATCTTAATGGAAAATCCCCAGAATATTTCTATCGGGAAATCCCCCATACACAAGCACAAGATCATATCGCAAAATTTGTGACCTATACACCGGGAATTTATCCCGCAGATAATTTCTATTGCCAAACAAAGGCACTTTATTATCATGATATAAGCTGGCGGGATGATTATGATATGGAAAAAACGGCAAAGCGCATTAAAACGGATCTATTTGTTATTGTGAACAAACAAGATCACACCGTGTCTCCTTGGGAATCTTTAAAACTCGCTAAAATGATCAAAGCAAAGACCTTGGTATTAGACAATAATCGCGGCCATCTTGGTATTGGTTATGAAATGGAGAAGGTTCGTAAAGCTATGGATCGTTTCCTAAAAAAATAAAAATGAACTTTCGTGGATATTAAGCGTAAAGATTGATAAACAAAAAGGAAAGACCATGAATAAATTACAAATTAATGATTTTGCCCCTCACTTTAAACTTGAAGATGCTGACGGAAAATCATTCTCTTTAGAACAATTCCGCGGAAAACGTGTGGTGCTGTATTTTTACCCTAAAGATGATACACCCGGATGCACAAAAGAAGCTTGTGCGTTTCGCGATGATTACAAAGACTACACGAATAATGACATCGTGATCATCGGTGTTTCTCCCGACAATGAAAAATCGCACAAGAAATTTGCAGAAAAATATAAGCTGCCATTTATCCTGCTTTCTGATCCGGAAAGAGAAGTGCTGAAATCCTATGATGCTTGGGGAGAAAAGAATCTCTACGGAAAGATCACGATCGGACTTATTCGCAAAACTTTTCTTATTGATGGAGAAGGTAAGATCATTAAGATATATCCAAGAGTTCGGGTAAATGGACATTCCGAAGCGATACTTAAAGAATTTGGTATTGTGGAATAGTACCTCCCACAAAGACGCAAAGAATAACAAAATCCAAATGTCATGCTGAGCGAAGTGTAACGAAGTCGAAGCATCTATTTATGATTTTGCATTGTGAATAGATCTTTCGACTCCATCCCGATATAATCGGGATTCCGCTCAAGATGACAGTTTTACTTTTTTGTTATTATCTTTGAGGTGCTTGGTGACTTTGTGTGAGGCTATTAATCGCCTTCAAATTCGATCTGCTGCGTAATAAGCGCCACTTCTTTTTTAAAGGCTTCGTTGGCTCTGGTGCGTTTGCCTATTTCGCGCACACCGTACATAACCGTTGTGTGGTCACGGCCGCCAAGGCGTAGTCCGATAGTTTTCAATGAAGCGTTACATAATTCACGACAAAGATACATCATCACCTGGCGGGCAAGTGCCACTTCTTTGCGACGACCTTTGCCGATGATTTCATTTTCTGTGACTTTGTAATAGCGAGTAACGACCTTTTGGACCGTATCAATTGAAATGATTCGGTCACGTTTTACACCTTTTATGTCCATGAGTACGGATTTTGCCAATCCCAAGGTTATATCAATGTGGTTCAAGGAAGAACGTGCCAGCATTGTTGTGAGGGTGCCCTCAAGCTCTCTAATGTTTGAGCTTATATTCTGTGCGATAAATTCAATAACTTCATAAGGAATATCAAGATTCTCGATCAGGGTTTTATGTTGAAGGATAGCAATACGAGACTCAAAATCCGGTGCTTGTACATCGACCATCAAGCCGGATAGAAAACGGGACACAAGACGTTCTTCCAGACCCTCTAGCTCCTTCGGAGGCTTGTCCGAAGTAATAACAATTTGTTTGTCTCGCTGGAGCAAATCGTTAAAAATATGAAAGAATTGTTCCTGTGTCCCTTCTCTTGATTTTAAGAACTGGACATCATCCACTAGTAAAATGTCAGCTTGCTTATATAGCAAAGAAAAGTCATTTTTTTTATTGTTTTGAATGGCGTCAATAAAGTCGCGCATAAAAGTATCAATTGAAACATAGATGACCCGAGCGTAAGGATTACGGGCATAAGCACGATTTCCAACCGCTTGCAATAAATGGGTCTTTCCAAGTCCTGTTCCGCCATAAATAAAAAGAGGATTGTAAGACCGTCCGGGGTTTTCAGAAACAGAGGAGGCTGCAACCTTAGCAAATTGGTTGTGCGGCCCCTCCACAAATTCTTCAAAAGTAAATCGGCTGTTGAAGGTTGAATAAACATCAGGTTGAGGTGGCTTAGGCAGGTTCTGCGCCCTAGGTATTGCCGGTAGGCCGGGTAAGAGAATATCAGCTGTATTTGATTCTTGAGCTTTTCTTTCCACCTGTCCCCGGGTGTTGATGATAAACTGAACTTTTTTATTTGCCGGAAAATGTTTATCAATGATTGGGGATAGCGTATCCCAATAATTAAATTCGATAAATTCTATATGAAATTTATTCGGCGCCGCAAGGGTTAGCACATCATTTTCATTAGAACAAAATTGTAAAGGAGAAAACCAAGACGCAAAACTTTGTTTATTTAACGAAGTTTCCAGATCCTTTAAACAGGCATCCCATTGTGTTCCCTCAAGAGTATCAGTTATATCAAGTTTTATGTTATCCACACCCAAATCCATAGTTATCCACATTATACCAACACTTTCTACACACCCCAAGTATACATATTGTTTATTGATAAACAATAACTTACACCATTTATTTACCTGCTTGGCTCAAAATGATAAAAGTTGCTAAAGCGCCGGCATTTCAATTATCCACATGTTATACACATTATATACATGGTTCAAATTAAGTCAATCTTAAGAAAAAAACAAGAAAAAAAGTGAAAAATTAAAAGAGATCGGAGATAAGGCATTATATTTTCTTTTGCTACCAACTTCGGCACCCCGAACTATCAGGGCGCTGGTCAAGAAAGCTACGGAGGGTTATTCAATGAAAAAGTGCAACTTTTTCATTGAATAAAAAAACTTGCGGCTATTTGATGAACCCGTTTTATACGGTGGGTGCCTGCCGCCGGGTTCAATCTTCCTTAATCCTCCGTAGCCTTGGCGTAGGGGGAAAGGCCTGATTTCCACCAGCATTGAGCTGAGCTCCCAGTTAATCAATGTTGATTCAAAAAAATATGTACCGCAAGTTTAATTCAAATATCGTTTTTAAATTAAGCTCAATTTACTTCAAAGACAATGATTTTTCTTTTTAAAGGCTAAAAATTTATGTAGTATTTCGGTAATATGAAGCACTTACGTAAACTAAAAACAGACAGTATTGCCAAAGAAGACCAACGCTTTGATTATAAGGCGTTAAAGGGATCTATAATAAAAAGCTCACCTAACACATTACCCTTGTTTTGGGCAGAAGGTGACCGTTGGATCCCAGTATGTGTTCAGGATGAAAATTATGAAGGTGTGTCTGAAATTAATGCGCTTACATATTGGGAAGATAATACCTATGAAGAAGTTCTTTGGGATATTCTTAAAGCGGACAAGCTGAATGTTTTTGATATTGCCAAAGTGATCACCCTATTGGAAAAGTATTCACCGGCGTATGATAAAGAACTTTGGGCGAGAAGATTGAAGATCGGCATTGATCAATGGAGTAATATTTGGGAGCTAAGTCATTTCGAGATCGAATGGATATCGTATTTTATCACAAAAAGCGCACCTCTAAAACGAATTTTGCATTTTTCAGCCCTTGATGTGCGCAAATTATTAGGACCGGTACTTTCCTTTAATCCCGGCATTAATATTTTGGAAGCTATTGCCGGTTTATTAAGTGAGATAGCACATCGGGAAAAGGTATCTACAGCGACAATTTGGGATAGGTTGAACATTCCTGAAATACTTGAAAACTTAGAATTACAATCATCGCTAAAGCTTCAAAATATACGAACAAAACTCTATGAAGCGCGTTACCCGACTATTGCGCGCTACCGTAAAAGCATGAATGAGCTTCTGGCCAATATCCCAAGATCAGCCGGTATTGATCTTCGTGCAGATCAGGATTTTGAGACACCCGGTATGCGCCTTCAGGCAGATGTGAGATCAAGAGGAGATATTGAAAAATTACAAAGCTGGTTAGAAAAACAAAAAAACCATCTTGAAAAGATAATTGATATTCAGAAAGGGAATGACAAGAATGAACCGGAACAGTAAAAGTTTTTCACTTGTTATCGGCGCTGTTGCCGTTGGCATTGCTGCATTACTTTGGAGTCTAGATGGCGTATTTATTCGTCCTCAATTTTACCA
>JAUVKP010000229.1 GCA_030596185.1 Fidelibacterota bacterium
TGAGCCAATCGAATTGCTATATGTCAATGTTTCTGAAGAATTTTCAGGCAAGGTAATAGAGATCGTTACCAGGCGCAAGGGAGATATTATGAACATCGAGAAGAAGAATGACCGCATCAACCTCGAGTTCAAGATCTCGGCCAGGGGCCTGATCGGTTTGACCAACCCCATTTTAACCGCCACCGAAGGCGAAGCAGTGGTCTCACACCGCTTTAAAGGCTATGAGCCCTGGAAAGGGACCATACAGAGCAAAAGAAATGGTGCGCTGATCGCCATGGAAACAGGAACTGCCATTGCCTATTCCCTCGATAAGCTGCAGGACAGGGGAAAGTTCTTTATCGAACCAAATGATAGCATTTATGCCGGACAGGTAATTGGCGAGAGTACCAGGTATGACGACCTTGTGATCAATGTTATCAAGACCAAGAAGCTATCCAATATGCGGGCCTCCGGCTCAGACGAAAAGGTGTCTATCGCCCCGGCTATAAAGTTCTCCCTCGAAGAAGCCATGGAATATATTGGTGAGGACGAATATGTGGAAGTAAGCCCAAAATCCATCCGCATCCGCAAGATCCTGCTGAATGAGCTGGAGAGGAAGAGGATGAAGAAGGCTGAGGGTTGATCTTCGCTTTGCTTAGATAGGGTTGAGGGTTGAGGGTTGAGTGTTGGGTGGATATGCGATTTTCGATTGGGGTTTAGGTATGGGATAGAAGATTTTGTGATATACGCCTTCGTGTTGCGAAAGTGCAAAATCCGACCAAACTGATCACCACATATCGGTTTCAATTGATCAGTATAAATTGATATTGGAAGATAATTCCTTGCATCTGTATTTCAGGCATTTCAATAGGTTTTTTCAAGAATGACCAGGGTAATCATTTTGCTCCAGCCTCGGGTGCGTACTGTCACCGGATTTTGTAGCCTGAGGGGATGGCAACACCCCTCAATAAAAATATTAAGTTCTCTGTATTAACATAATAAAAGCTTTATCGTTAGTATGTGTTAAGAATATGTGAATTTTTGTAAATTTATGATGTCACAAATAAATTAGGAATGTAATTTTTTTTTGTTCAATACCAGGTAAATGTTGCCACGTAACATTAAACAATACCCATATGATACCGAAATATGAAGAAATAATGCTCCCCTTTCTGAAACACATTTCGGACGGGCAAGAGCACGGGTTATCTGAAACGGTTGATGCACTCGCTAGCCTATTTGGATTGTCAGACGATGAATTAAGAGAACTCTTGCCTAGCGGACGCCAACCGGTATTCCGAAACCGTGTTGGTTGGGCAAGGACTTACCTGAAAAAAGCAGGACTTTTGACCTCTCCAAAGAGAGCTCATTTCAAAATAAGCGACAAGGGACTTGAACTTCTCAAGGAAAAACCGGACGAAATAACATCTAAGTTCCTGACACGCTATGACGACTTTGTAGAGTTCAAGTCAATAAGAAGAGAAAAGGAAAACGGGACTTCGTCCCAATCCGAGCTTTTCGAAATCCACACAGACCAAACACCAGAAGAAACACTCGAATACGCCTATCAAAAACTAAGGAATGACTTGATTAAAGAGGTTCTCGACATTGTTAAAAGTTGCTCTCCTGCATTTTTCGAAAAGCTTGTAATTGACGTGCTAATTGCAATGGGTTATGGAGGGTCCAGAAAAGAGGCAGGACAAGCAATGGGTAAATCTGGAGACGGAGGTATTGACGGAATAATCAAAGAGGACAAACTCGGACTTGACATTATCTACCTCCAGGCCAAAAGATGGGAAAATGCTGTTCCCGTTAAGGAGATACGCGACTTCACAGGAGCACTTGCTTCAAAAAAAGCAAAAAAAGGAATTTTCATAACGACATCATCATTCCCCAATAGCGTTTATGAGTTCGTTAGTAAAGTTGAGTACAATATCATCCTCATAAATGGAGAACACCTTGCAGACCTAATGATAGAAAACAACGTCGGACTTTCAATTGTAAACACATATCAAGTCAAGACAATTGATTCCGATTACTTTGAAGAAGATTAAGTACGAGTTGTATACTAAATGTCAAGCAGGTGAGTCGTAAAGTCATATACAAGATAACATACCCAAACGGCAAGATATATATTGGCCAAGATGTAACGGACAGTATAAATTATTTTGGTAGTGCCAGCCATTCGTTTATTGCACAGGACTTCACACGGGAGGAGCAGGATGATTTTACCATCAGAAAAGAAATAATCTGGGCATCCGAGACATCATCAGCCAGTGAAATTAACAAGAAGGAGGTCGAACTTATCATTAAATACCAGTCTAATAATCCTGATATCGGGTATAACCAGTGGCCGAAATTAAGAAAAGATGAAAAAGAAATCTAATCGGAATTTTTGGATTGCAACCATAATTGGTTTAATCGGGGCTGCAGCATGGGTTCCACAAATTTATGACTGGACTTTACAACCAGACTTAGAGGGTAAAATTTTAAGTCAATATCATAATTACGGTTCTTTTTTGAATGATACCGCTGAGACAAGTATAATTCTTCAAAAACTATCATTGTTTTCCAAGAAAAAGGATTTTTTTAATAAATCTCTTAGAGTTTACTTAAAATTCCCAGATAAAAAAAATGAAGTAGAAGCAAAAATTATCGCACCACGAGTGATGGTATTTACTTTTAGCGAAAACAATGAACCGATCAGAAAAAGATTAAAAGTTAATCCTGATGAACATTTAATTCATATGATAGTTTTTCCTAAAAGCCAATCAATCACAGGATACTTATTATTTAAGTTAGATTTCAAAGTCAGTCTGAATTATGAATATATAAGATATGTATTTCAAGGATATTCCGAAGATAAACATGAGATAATAATTAATTCAACAGATATAAAAGAAAATGAATTGCTTCACGATGAGTCAATTTGGGAGCGATTACTAAATTATTAATATACAAAGGCTGTAGGCGTGATTTGTCCCTTTATGGCTCCACTATTTCTTCATAAGCATAATCGTAATACTCCGGTACCGTATGCCCCCTAAAA
>JAUVKP010000245.1 GCA_030596185.1 Fidelibacterota bacterium
AAAGAGAACCACAATGAGTATTAACTTCGACAGTTCAAAAGCTATATACCTCCAATTGGCCGATCTCATCAGAGAGTCGATCATGTCCGGTGCATTGAAAAGCGGAGAAGCTATCCCCTCCGTTAGACATATGTCAGCCGATTATCGTTTGAACCCTCAAACAATTTTAAACGCCACACAGCTTCTTGTCAATGAGGGTTTGTTAGAAAAGCAACGAGGCAAAGGTTATTTCGTCACTGATCCCGCACAGGATGCTCTAAAAGAATCCGCGGTCATTCATTTTGGAGATATAACCATTCCGGACATGATCAAGCAGGCCAAGATGCTGAACGTCAGCAAAGATGAACTATGTAAATTGATCGAAGAGAAATTTAACAAATAAGAAAACTTTTTTAGGAGAAGAACCATGTTTAGTAACAAACTTATCAGACGCCACAACAGCTCTATGTCTTATGTAAGAGCTATGTCAATCCGAATTGTAAAACCGGTTAGCTAACAAGAACCAAGATTCAATATCCAAGAATCAAGAATATTGATTCAAAGATCAACAATCTACAATCAACAATTTAAGAAGATCTCATGCCAAAAAACAAAAAACAAACAGCAGACATTATGGAACAACGCGAAAGTGCTCGCCCCAAAGATATGTTATCACGCGGTGTGAAACAATGCTGTCCTTTTTTAACCCGTGCCCGCTTTTATAAGACGCAAAGCCTGAAAGACAAAAAAATATTTTCTACCTTAAATGGCGATAGCATGGAAAAGAAAAGAAAAATAAATGATGAGATCGATGAACATGCCGGCACATCAATGATGTATTACCTGTAACAAAGGGAATTGGAATGGAACATTATATCAACGTAAAGAATCTTACGAAAAACTACAAAAACGTCACCGCCTTGCAAAATGTGGATCTTGACATACCCAAAGGTCGTATTATTGGACTCATGGGTAAAAATGGTGCGGGTAAATCGACTTTACTAAAATGCATTTTAGGTTTACTGCGATACGAAGGTGAGATATCCATGTTTGATAAATCTATCCGGGAATGGAAACATGAGCTTTACGGACGTGTTGCCTTTATTCCCGATGTCAGTGGTTTAGATCCTCGTCTGACTGTTAAGCAAACTATCGATTTTACTGCCACTGTAAATGATTCATGGAACTGGGATAAATCAGAACGTCTTTTTGCACAGAGCGATCTTCCCTGTGACCAGAAAGTGGCTACTTTATCAAAAGGAATGAAAACGAAGCTTTATCTTTTACTTACTTTATCCAAGGATGTGGATGTCCTTTTACTTGACGAACCTACCTTAGGATTGGATATAGTTTTCCGCAAAGAATTCTATGATCTGCTGCTTGGTGAATTTTATGACGAAAGTAAAACTGTGATCATTTCCACTCATCAGGTAGCTGAGGTAGAAAATATCCTACAGGATGTGATCTTTATTGATAAAGGTTCTGTCCTTGTGAATGAATCCGTGGACGCTCTTAAGGATAGATGGCACATTTATGAAGTGCCTCAAGATCAAGAAGAAACATTAATGCAATATAATCCCAAAGTAGTAACTAAGACTCTCGGCCATGTTCGCGCATTGGTTGAAGGCAAGGTTGATATTTCGGATTCAAAGAAAATAATACCGAGTCTGGCAGAGATATTTATTGCCTTAACTCAGGGTAACTAGGTTAGGGGATTAAGATGTCACATTACTTAACATTATTAAAAACGGAATATATTAAGCGAAAATCTTCATACTGGCTTCCCGTATGGATCGTAGCCGGTATTGTACTTCTCGTATTGATCATTTCCATCACAGCAATGGTAGCACATTGGGATGAAATTGAGATTGGCATGATCAATATGGCCTTTGATTATGAAGATATTCAAGATGGAGTTATGTTCGGGACGTACGGAAGTATGATCTTGGTCGTATTTGTATTCTCGATCTTTCTGCTCATAACGTCTCAAAGCAGTTTATCTAAAGAAAAAGAACTCGGTTGTGAGCTTTTCTATCGCTGCCAACCGGTCAATATCTGGGTTTGTACAGCTGCCAAGTATCTTATGCATGTATTTGCGGGTGCAGTGTTCTTGCTGGGCATTGGCCTAATACTCGGATTGATCATGGCTATTGTTTTGGCAAGTACAATGGGCGGTTTCTACTTAGGCTCTGCGATTGTGGGAAGTTTGCTCGGTGTGGTCTTATATCTTAAGATCGCGTTGGTCTTTGGATCGCTCTTATTCTTATTCTCGTCCATTTTTAAGAACAATGCATTTTTAAAGGGAGCGATTTTTCTTGGCTTAATAGATTTGGTTTTCTTTATGATCGAAGAGATCACAAGGAACACAATTAATATGCCTAGTATTTATGAAGGATTGGTTGCGCTGCTTGGTAATCTGAACGTTGATGCCGATCTTGGTCTGGGTTATGTATTAGCTGACTACAGATTGTTGATAGCACTTGTATTTGCCGGAGCCTGCTATGCCGGAGCTACCCTGATCTATAAACATAAAACTATTGAAGCGTAGGAGTTGAAAATGAAAAAAATCACAAAAATCATCATGATCCTGGTCGTTGTAATGGTGGGATTTGGTTTTGCAAAATCTGTCCTTGTTACATGTCCGGTCGAAACCGAAGAAGTCAGAGTAAAATCATTTAATAGACTAGATGTTCGCTCACAATTTGATGTTTACCTTACCCAGGGAAACAAAGAAGAACTTGTGATCGAAACTTATAAAAGTCTAAGACCTTATATTAAAGTTGAGCAAGAAAATAATACACTCAAGGTCTCTTTTGATCGTAAGGTTAATAGGAT
>JAUVKP010000221.1 GCA_030596185.1 Fidelibacterota bacterium
ATCAAACACCCTTTCCGGTAATCGTCCACTATCTGTAACCCGGGATATGAACGCGCTTCAAGGTATTCAAGTTCCGCACCGGGTGTCATATTAATATTTTCCCTGGCTTTATCAAGCAATTCAACTAAAGGATCACCCTGTAATAAAGCCTTTTGTATATCAAAAAGGCTCTTTGATAAGATCACTGCATTTTTTCTATCTTCACTCTTAAGCCGTACATTGCGTGAGCTCATTGCCAGTCCATCTGTTTCACGCATGATAGGAGCAAGTTTGATCTTGATATCCATGTTGAGATCTTCAACCATTTTGCTGATAACCGCAGCTTGCTGAGCATCTTTTTGACCAAAAACGGCAATATCCGGTTTTACTATATTGAAAAGTTTTGTAACAACTGTTGTGACTCCCCTGAAATGTCCTTCCCTTCCGGCTCCGCAAAGCACATCAGTGATCTTCTCGACATTAACCCAAGTGAGTATTTCAGAAGGATACATATCTTTGGTATCAGGATAAAATATAATGTCTGTTCCGCGACTTTCTGCAAGTGCTTCATCCCGTTTAATATCACGAGGATAACTATCAAAATCTTCATGGGGACCGAATTGTATCGGATTTACAAAAATGGACATTATTATGACATCACAGTGTTTTTTTGCTTCATCGACCAATGACAAGTGCCCTTCATGCAAATATCCCATGGTCGGTACAAAACCAATCGTCTTTCCCGATCGTTTCAATTTTTGAATGCATTGGCGCATGTCTTTGATCGTAGCGATGCGTTCCATTAAAAACTTTCATCCTTATTCGGGAATGTCGAATTCTTTACGTCTTTTGAGTAATCCGCAATAGCTTCCTTAATTTCGCCGGCAAGTTGTGCATATAAACGGACAAATTTAGGTTTGAACTTCTCAAACATACCCAACATATCCTGGGTTACCAGTATCTGCCCGTCCGTTTGCAGGCCCGCACCAATCCCAATAGTTGGTATTTCCAAAACCTCGGATATCTCTTTTCCCAATTCTGCAGGGATCTTTTCAAGAACAATGCCAAAGACACCGGCTTTTTCGAGAGCCAGAGCATCATTCTTCAGGTTTTCGGCTTCATTGCTCTTTTTGCCTTGAGTTTTAAACCCGCCAAATTGGTTTACACTTTGTGGCGTCATGCCCAAATGCCCCATCACGGGGATCCCTGCCGAAACGCAAGCTTCAACACGATCAATAATTCTTTTTCCGCCTTCCATCTTTACAGCTTCCGCACCGCCTTCTTTCAATAAACGCCCGGCATTCCTTAATGCATCTTCCACAGAAGTTTGATAACTCATAAAAGGCATATCGGCAACCAGCAATGTGTTTTTTACAGATCTGCGAACAGATCTGGTATGGTAAACCATTTCATCCATGGTAACCGGTACGGTGGTCTCATGTCCGGCAAACACCATGCCGGCGGAATCTCCCACTAAAATAAAATCTATATCACATTCATCTAAATAACCTGCAAAAAGTGCTTCATATGCTGTGAGAGCTGAAATCTTTTCGCCCTTTGCCTTCATTGTTCTTAATGATTTAATGGTCTTTTTCATCTTCCCCACTTTCCTGTGTAGGTGAGAGGATAATACCTCCTCCCAAAACTTTATCTCCATCGTAAAAAACGGCAGATTGCCCCGGTGTAACTGCTGTAACCGAATCTGAAAACAATAAATGATATCTCCCTAATCCTAAGGGTTCCATTCTAGCCATTACACCTTTGTTGCGGTATCTTACTTTTACTAGGACATCTTCCATTATATTAGGTTTGTCACCTGCTATCCAATTGATATCACCGACCGTACACCCCATATCTTCCATATCAAGTAAACTTCCAATGAGGACTGTATTCGTATCGGGATGTATTTCACGAACATATACCGGTTCACCCATGGCAAGACCCAGACCTTTACGCTGACCGATAGTAAAACGATAATAGCCCTCGTGTTGTCCCAGTATTTTACCGTCTTTATCGACAAAATTACCTATTTGGATCTTATCTAAACGCTTCGGAAAATACTGTTTTAAAAATGCTTTGTAATCATTATCCGGGATAAAACAAACATCCTGACTTTCGGCCTGTTCAAATTGCGGAAGCTTTAGTTCTTTTGCAATTTCACGGATCTCATTTTTAGTAATATCACCCAAAGGAAATTCAGTTCGGGAAAGTTGTTCCTGGCTCAAGCGCCAGAGAAAATAGGACTGATCTTTTGCTTGGTCATCACCCTTAAATAGGTGATAATATTTTCCAACTTTTTTTACCTTGGCATAATGCCCGGTTGCTACTTTATCTATCCCTCGTTCATCGGCGATCTTAAGCAGGGATTCCCACTTCATATGAAGATTACATTGCACACAAGGATTAGGAGTGTTTCCTTTGAAGTAGGCATCGGCAAAATAATTGACAACACATTTATCAAATTGAGCTGTTTGATCTACGGCAATATGTTCAATACCAAAACGATCACAAACAGCTTTTGCACGTTCAATTACACCGGATTGTTTGCTCTTGTCTTGTATGTAGTTATCAGCCAGTTGTAATGTTACACCCAGCACTTTATAGCCCTGCTGTTGAAGCAAGTATACGGCAACAGTACTATCCAGACCACCGCTCATTCCAACAATGATGTCAGTTTTTGCATTCATGCCCGAAAGTACAATGATTTATTAAGGAAGGTTAGTATTTTTTGATTACTGAATACATTAAATGATTTATAGTAAAGACGCCCCGAAGGTTCGGGGCTGGATCTCTACACATAACTTTAAATTAATTCCCGATAAGAATTTTTGCTTTTGATCTCAATAATTTCATGCAACGACTTTCCGTGCGAATCCATTGAAACGATTGCAGGAAAATCTTTTACTTTCAGCACCCACATGGCTTCGGGGATACCAAAATCATCCAATTGAAATACATTTTCAACTGATTCAATCGTATTGGCATAGATCACAGCGGCTCCTCCAACGGCAAAAAGATATACTGCATTGTGTTTCTTCAAAGCTTCTGCTGTTCGCTCCCCCATGCCGCCTTTGCCAATAACGCAGCGAAGCCCATATTCTTTTATCACATCTGCAAGATAGGGTTCTTCACGAATAGAGGTTGTAGGACC
>JAUVKP010000098.1 GCA_030596185.1 Fidelibacterota bacterium
CGACAAAGATATCCGTGATCTCCATGATACCGGCTTTCATGGCCTGAATATCATCACCCGATTCCGGGACAAGAACAGTTAGGGTTACATCTGCTGCTTGCGCAATATCAAGTTCGATTTGACCCACACCTACAGTCTCTATCAAAATTATGTCAAAACCTTTTCCGTCAAGAATATCACAAACATCATGTGTTTTCATGCTTAAGCCGCCAAGACTACCGCGGGTGGCCATTGAACGAATATAGACATTGTCACGCGAACTCAATGTATTCATGCGGATGCGGTCACCTAATATAGCACCTCCCGTAAAAGGAGAGGATGGGTCAACAGAGATTACAGCTGTCCGTTTTTCCGCATTGCTAAATTTACTGGCCAGACAATTTACTAAGGTACTTTTACCTGCTCCGGGAGGGCCGGTAATACCTATTCGATAAGCATGCTTTCCTGATTTCCATGCTGTATCAAGAAGAATTTCGGCTTTGGGTGAGTCGTTTTCTACCAGACTAATATCTCTGGCAAGTGATTTTGCGGCTTGACCATTCATTCATTAACTATTTCAGTTTCAATGGTGATCTTTGTTGTGGAACGTAGCATGGCTGATATTGAACAATATTTATCATTACTGAGCATTGCGGCTCTTTGAAGATCACGAAGTGCTTTTTCACCACCATTGGAATATAAAGTGAAACGTAAATTAATTTTTGTATATACCTTAGGATGTTCCTCTGCGCGTTCACTGTCAATATGAATATCAAGACGGCTAAATGGAGTACGTTTTTTTCTCAGGATCGATAATGTATCCATACCTGTACAGCCACCTAATGCTTCAAGTAGCATTTCCATGGGGGTCGTTGCAGCGTTATGTCCACCAATCTCTTCTTTTGTGTCCATCATGTGCCAGTGTCCGCTTCCGCTTTTTGAAGCAAAAGTCAGGTTCCTGCCAAGACTCTGTAATTCAACTTTTAAATTATTTGCCATTCTGTGTTTCCTTTTTAGTTGCAATATATTAAGAAAAAAAATCAATTACAAGCATAGCTCTTTCAATAATCAAAACAAAAAATATTTGCATTGAAGCCAAATGTTACTATATTTGACGGCTTTTTTAAATGGGTTGTCGTCCAATGGCAGGACATGCGGCTCTGGACCGTAGTATCGGGGTTCGAATCCCTGCAACCCAGCTGAGATGGCGCGTTCGTCTAGTGGTTAGGACGCTGGCTTCTCACGTCGGTAACACGAGTTCGACTCTCGTACGCGCTACTTACAATTTGAAATGACTATATATGCGCCCGTGGCTCAATTGGATAGAGTATCTGGCTACGAACCAGGAGGTTAGAGGTTCGAATCCTCTCGGGCGTACAAAACCCATCCTTTTTTTGGATGGGTTTTCTTGTTTAAGTGAATTATATTTAAAGTTAAATGTCACATTGAGGAATAATGGCAAAATTATCTAAAAGTATCAGAAATAATCCCATGTATAAATATTTGACCCTTTTGGTCGTTGTTGCCACCGTTGGGCACCAAGCTTGGCGAACTTTGCTGAATAATTTTGCGGTAGATCAAATCGGTCTTAGTGGATTGCAAATGGGGCTTGTACAATCTTTACGTGAAGTCCCGGGTTTTTTAACCTTTTTTGTCGTTTATGTTCTTCTAATATTTAAAGAACATCGTCTTTCAGCTTATTCGGTGATCCTGTTTGGTGCAGGCATCATCATGACGGGTTTGTTTCCCTCCTTCCAGGGCTTATTGTTTACAACATTTTTAATGTCATTGGGATTTCATTATTTCGAGACCACCCGCCAATCTCTTGTTCTTCAATATTTCAATAAAAGACAATCACCTCTTGTGCTGGCAAAATGGCGCAGTTTTTCCGCGATTGCTAATATAGGTATTGGAGCTGCGATATGGGTTTTGTTTCGTTTTACTGATGTTCCCATGTCAGTCGTTTACACTGTTCTGGGCGTGGCCATTATTGGTTTTGGAATTTATTCAACCACAAAAGATCCTGCCGATAAAAAACTACCTGCTCAGCACAAAAAGATCATTATTCGGAAGAAATACTGGCTGTTTTATGCTTTAAATTTCTTAAGTGGGGCTAGGCGGCAGATCTTTGTTGTTTTTGCCGTTTTTATGCTGGTGCAAAAATACAATTTTACTGTTTGGGAAATATCAGCACTTTTTGTTTTGAATAATCTGATCACTTGGTTGGTGAGCCCATTGATCGGCAAAGCAATCAATCGATTTGGCGAACGTAAGATACTATCCCTTGAGTATATTTTTCTGATCATCATATTTCTTGGATATGCTGTTTTTGAATTTAAATGGATAGCAGCCGGGCTTTATGTAATTGATCATATTTTCTTTAATTTTTCAATTGGAATTCATACTTTTTTCCAGAAAACGGCTGATCCGAAAGACATTGCTCCTTCGATGGCGGTCAGCTTTTCCATTAATCATATTTCTGCAGTGATCATTCACGCGATTGGTGGGATGCTATGGATGTTGAATTGGCAGATACCCTTTATCTTCGGGTCAGCCCTGGCTGTTGTCTCATTGATCCTTGTGCAATTGATCCGAGTACCGGTCGGTGACTCAATGCAAGAAGTGGAAGAATAATAACAATACAGCAATAAATGCAATGAGATGCCAAATCAGTCGCCGCTTGGGACGGCGTTTTTCGTGTACAGTACGAAAATGTAATCGTTTATCGTCTTCGGGTTCTTTAATGATCCAACGTGAACGACGAATTGGCTGTGGCATATCATTCTCCTGAATTTCATATTAAAGTTCGAAGTAAATCAAATCATTGTCAAGATAAAAGTAGGCAGAAATCAGAAGATAGTAAGTAGTAAGTAGTAAGTAGGGGAATAATATATTTAGCTTGTATCTGTTATGGGTATTAAAAAAATTCTCACGTCTCACCAGCCTGCGCCAAGGCTTCGGCCGGCAGGCGTCTTACTTTTTACGTCTCACGCCTGTCCTTCGTAGCTTTCTTGACCATCGAAGCTTTAGCGTAGGTGGTAGCGTAGAAGGGTCTCACGTTTTTTAAAAATATATTTGCAAAGCCATTACATTTGGTTATATTGCCAAATGACAAAATGAAAGGAAGTGTCATGGAAGCAATGGACAAGAGACGATTGGAAGACATTGCGGGAGTGTTTAAGGCTCTGTCACACCCGACACGACTGTGGATGGTCGAACAATTATTCAAATCTGAGCAATGTGTGTGCGAATTTGTAGATGTGCTGAAATTAGATTTTTCAACTGTCTCAAAACACCTTTCAATTTTAAAACAAGCGCACGTTATAGAGGACGATAAACGAGGCAAAAACGTCTATTATAAGCTTCGTGCAAAATGCATGCCCACGATTATAAAATGTCTTGAAAATCGTAAAGATAAATAGGGACAATAAGAATGTTTAAACTATTCACCCTACTTGCTGATCTTATTGTTTACACTTGGCTAAAATTTCCAGAGGGATCCCGTTGGGCAGGGTCTCTTCATTTTTTTATTGAAGATGTAACAAAGATATTCTTTTTACTCGTTATCATGATTTATGTCATTGGTCTTTTACGTGCATCCTTGAATACCGAGCGTATTCGTGTATTTTTGCAAGGCAAGAATCGATTTTTCGGGTACTTCCTTGGTGCGGGATTTGGTGCGATCACACCGTTTTGTTCTTGCTCGAGTATTCCCTTGTTTCTTGGCTTCACTCAGGCGCGCATTCCTATCGGAATCACAATGTCATTCCTGATCACTTCACCCATTATCAATGAAGTGGCGATTGTCTTACTTGGCGGTTTACTGGGAATAAAATTCATGATCATTTATATCAGTATCGGTATTCTCGTCGGAGTAATTGGCGGAATATTCATTGATGCCATCAAAGCGGAACGCTATTTGACGCCTTTTGCAGAAAATGTGCAGGAAGGATCCGGTGGATTACAGGAATCCGAAAAACAAAAAATGACATTTGCAGAACGTCATCAATTTGCAAAAACTGAATTGAAAACAATTCTCTCTCGTGTCTGGAAATGGGTATTTATCGGGGTGGGACTCGGTGCGCTTTTACATGGATTCGTACCGGAAGAATTTATTGCAAAAAATCTTGGAAGTGGACAGTGGTGGAGCGTTCCGGGAGCTGTTTTATTGGGCATTCCCCTTTATTCCAATGCCAGTGGAATAATCCCTATTGCAGAGTCTTTACTGACAAAAGGATTGCCCGTTGGTACGACGTTAGCTTTCATGATGAGTACGGTCGCGGCCAGCTTTCCTGAGTTCGTTATTTTGAAACAAGTAATGAAACCCCGCTTGCTGTTAATCTTCTTTTTCATGTTACTGATCATGTTTACTTTTGTGGGGCTAATTTTAAATTTAATATCATTTTAATATTGAAAGGAAATAAATGAAAATTCAAATACTCGGAACAGGATGTACAAAATGCAATCAGTTGTTTGCTCTTACGGAAAAAGCGGTCGAAGAACTGGAATTGGCAGTAAAAGTAGAGAAAGTATCCGATATTAATGAGATAGTGGCCTTTGGTATTATGACAATTCCGGCCTTGGTCATTGATGGAAAAGTTGAATTTGCGGGGAACGTCCCGTCCTTAAGTAACTTAAAGAAAATAATAACGAAAGGATAGATCATGAGATCAAAAAACAAAAGAAGAGTATTATTTACCATACTCACCGTTTCACTTCTAGTTGCTGGACTTCTGTTATCAGGTTGCAGCGACAAGAAAGCTAAGGAAGAACCCACAAAAGCTTCGCTTGTCACTTCATCTGAAAAACTCCCTAAAATGGTTGATTTTTGGTCCCCGACCTGTCCGCCATGTAGAGCTATGATGCCTTTTCTTGAGGAATTACATGTTGAATATGTGCATGCATTTGAATTGGAAAAAGTTGACGTTTCACAAGCTGAAAATCAACAACGTTCAAGGGAAAATCAGATTCAATACATTCCCACTCAAATCTTTTATGACGAGAATGGGAAACAACTATTCCGCCATACCGGTTTCTTTTCAAAACAACAGATCTTGGACAAGTGGAAAGAACTGGGATACGAAATGGCGCTGAAAGCAAAAGATTAAAGATAAAAGTAAAAAGATAAAAGTAGGGGCTCGACATGTCGAGCCCTTTTTATTATTTCAATTCTAATAAATATTTATGGTTGTTTTAATAG
>JAUVKP010000094.1 GCA_030596185.1 Fidelibacterota bacterium
GATTTAATCATAGCTGAATATAAGCGAAAATCTACTCACACACCAAGATTGTTTTGTTCTTCGTCGCTAAACAAAAAAATGTTTCATTCCCTCAAATATTCCTTATATTTAATTTAACAGATAAACATACAACATGAGAGAAATGAGAATAGGGGCCCGGCATGGGAAACTTTAAAAAAAGTTTATATCCGATTTTTCTCCTATTATTCACTTTGATTATTGTTTGCTCATGTCAAAAAAACGAAGTAAAACTCCTTTATCTTGGTCATTCGGCCGTCTTTCTGGAATTTAATGAAAAAGTGACTGTGCATTGCGATTACGGTAATAAAAATGCTTATTTATCGTGGGGTTGGGATAGTCCGATCTATGATGCCGGTATGCCTGGTCCCGATCTTCTTTGTTATTCCCATTTTCATGATGACCATTTTGATGAAAACAGGGCAGAAATTTACGATGCTATCAGGATCACCGGTCTTGTAGATACTTGTTACAAAAAGTTAAAGATCAAGGGCCTGTCATCTTCCGAAAAGGATATCAGTCGCTATGACAACCATTCTTATCTTTTCAGTATTAGAGATATTAAGGTGCTGCATCTTGGTGATTGCCAGGCGGACATTATGATGATCAATGATCCCGCGCATGCCTGGGTGCTGGAACAGCGCTATCCCAAGCATTGTGATATTTTGATCATGCCCATAGAAGGTACACGGCAATATATTCCGCAAGCGGTAAAGATGGTACAGCTTCTTGAACCGAAAGTCCTGCTTCCAACGCATTTCTGGAGTGAAGAATATAAAAATGAATTCATTGACGAAATAATACGTATTTATAAACAAAATGAAAAGAAACTACAGGTCATTAATTCTGATGACCCTGAATATACCTACATAAAGCAAGATGATAAAAACGGATTGTTGCTTTTGGATCTAAAACCTGCGGCCCGCAATAAATAGTAATAAACAGGAAAAAGGAGATAGTAATGAAAAAGAAAATTATTGTTTTATGGATATTGGTTCTGTGTTTTGCCTTGCTGACAGGCCAGACCTCCATATCCACATTGATCTACAATGCAAATAATAATGACGTCAGTTCCATGAGAGAACTTGGCGGCCGGTATTACTATGGAAATGATGTTGAGAAAGATCTTAAAGAAGCAGCCAAATGGTTTTTAAAGGCCGCGAATAACGGTAATGCTATTTCACAATATGCGATCGGGTACATGTACTCGTACGCTGAAGGTGTTGACCAAGATTCTTCACAGGCTTTTTATTGGTTCAAGAAAAGTGCGGAGAACGGTTATGAAGATGCAGAAACGGAACTTGCATATTCTTATTATCAGGGATTTGGATGTGAAGTTGATTATGGAAAATCCATATACTGGTATAAAAAAGCGGCAACGAGGGGTGTGTCAATTGCAGAACATTCTCTTGGCTATATGTACCTAAAGGGATATGGGATTGACCAAAGTAATCCCGATGCGGTATATTGGTTCAAGAGAAGTGTTGCCCAAGGAGAAAAAGGTTCTTATATGCATTTGGCAAAACTTCTTTATGAGGGTGAAGATGTAACTCGTGATTATTATGAAGCATTTCGTATTTTCAAGATCCTTGCCGAAGAAGATGACAATGATGAAGCACAGTATAAAATTGGAATGATGTATTTGGATGGTTCCGGTGTTACATCAAATAAAGTTGAGGCAGCTCGTTGGATAAAACGCGCAGCAGAACAGTCGAACACTGATGCGATGTATCAACTTTCAGACATGTATGAATATGGTATAGGAGTAATGGCGGATACTGCCTTGGCCAATGAATGGGAAGAAAAAGCAGACGAAATTGAGTGGGGCTGGATGTATATGTTATGGTAATAAACAGATAAGTTTACCATAAAAACATTGAAGGAGGCAGATATGAAAACACAAAGGATAATCCTCGTCCTTTTAACTGCAATCTGCATGACATTTGTTTTTGCCGTGGATATTTCCGAGTTGATCCGGCAAGCCGAGAGTGGTGACGTGAATGCGCAATTCGATCTTGCCGTTAACTATTACTTTGGAACGGATGTAGAGCAAGATAATACAATAGCATTTATGTGGATGAATAAGGCCGCAAAACAGGGAGAACCTGCAGCTGAGTATAATTTAGCTTATATGTACCAGATGGGGGAAGGAACCGAGATAAATATTGATCTGGCCCGGGAATGGTATGAGAAAGCGGCAGAGGGAGAGTATCAGAAAGCGAAATATCCTTTGGGATATATGTATTATAATGGGAACGGAGTAGATCAAGATTTTGAAAACGCCGCCGCCTTATTCAAGGATGCTGCCGAGGATGGATTGATGCAAGCACAATACTCTCTGGCATATATGTATATGCAAGGTGAAGGGTTGGAAAAGAATGAGGAAAAAGCTTTATCTTGGTTTGAAAAAAGTGCGGAACAGGGAGAAGTGAACGCAAAATTTTTTCTTGCGGATCTTTTGTATAAGGCACAAGGGGTAGAAGGTGATACCTTGAGAGCCTTTATACTGTTTAAGGATCTTTCTGAAAATATAAAAGATAATGAAGCCCAATATTATTTAGCACTGATGTATTTGAAAGGGCATGGTACAATTCAAGATTCGGGAAAAGCGTTTTACTGGATGCTGCAAAGCGCAGAATTAGATTATGCTGATGCTCAATACGAATTGGCGGAAATGTATTTTAAAGGGATTGGTGTTGATCAAGATTCTTCTCAAGGCTATCACTGGGAAGAAAAAGCAGAATTAAATGAACTTTTCGAATATTTGTGGTAATTTGCGATAATTAACAAGGAGGTATAGAAATGAAAAATATGGCGAAATGGATTTTACTTGTGATACTAACAGTTTCGATAGTAGCAACGGCATTTGCTCATTGTGAAGTTCCTTGTGGTATTTACGGTGATGAAACAAGAGTTGAATTGATCAAAGAACATGTAAAAACAGTTGAAAAATCAATGGACATGATTGAGAAATTATCTAAAGCTAAGAAAATTGATTACAATCAACTTGTCAGATGGATAAACAATAAAGATGAGCATGCTGAAAAAATACAAGATCTGGCGACCCAATATTTTATGTTCCAAAGGATCAAACCAAAGAAAGAAGATGATACTGAAGCATATGAAACATATCTTCTTCAATTAGAAAACATGCATTGGATAACTGTTTATGCAATGAAGTGTAAACAAGGAACGAACCAAGAGAATGCGAAAAAAATATTAGAATATTTAAATGTCTTTGAAGAAAGTTATTTTGAAGAACATGATCATTAATAAAACGATACCCGTTGTGTGAAACACAAATTCAAGTCGCAAATTATCAAAAACACCATAAATAATGTCATCTCGACCGGAGTCATCATCGACAGACGGTTGACGAAGCGGAGAGATCTCAAATTGCATCATTATAGTCAAGTATTTGAGATTTTTCCCATCCTGCGCTCTATACAGAGCTTCGGCTGGCACGGCACTTGGCCTGACGGACGTAGCTCCGAATAATCGGAGCGAAGACTGTTCGAAATGACATCAAAAAAGCTATTGACAACATGCGATTCCCATTTTCTGATCTGTTTCTCACAAGGGGTATCATTAATAAAACGATATAAAAACAAAAAGGCTCCTTTTGGAGCCTTTTTCTATTATATAGGATTTATTAGAAACTTAGTTCTTTTCCCTGTATAAGGCGTTCGCGTTCGGGATCGATCATACTGCGCCATTTTGCATCGGCATTACGACCCTTATTAAAAGCGTTTATAGCATTTTGTTTGTCACCGAGTTTGGCATAGGCAATACCCAATTCATACCAGCCACCACCAAAATTAGCTTTAGCGGTCGTGACTTCTTTTGCAACATCCAGTGCCTTGCGGTATTCACCTGATCGGTTATAGGCAAAAGCAAGACGATAATTTGTCAGGTATTTTTTTGAAGGCTGTGAGATCAGTTTTACGGCCGCGGTCAATTGAACAATTGCTTCAGTATAGCGTTCCTGATTGTTCAATAATTCACCATAGCTTTCACGGGCAGCGGGAGAATTCGGCACTAAAGCGATAGATGTCTTGAAATTCGCTTCAGCTTTTTTTACGTCATTCACTGCCGCAAATGTCTGTCCGAGTGTTGTATAGGACTTTGCGTAGTCGGGTTCTATGGCGATAGCCTTTAAAAGAGCATTTTCAGCTTTTTCATATTGTTTTGTCCTGCGATAAGTTGAACCGAGATTGTACCATGCCGAACGAGAGCCGGGGTTGTACATTACAGCTTTTTCCATGTTTTCGATGGCAGCTGAAATATCACCCGATTTCAATTTAATATAACCTAGAACTGAGTAAGCAGAACCGAATTCCGGATTGATACGAAGAGCGATTAATGTCTTACGTTCTGCTGTTAGCAAGTCACCCATCTTGATTGCTTTCTGTGCTTCTATTAATATCTTACCGGCAAGAATGTTCTTTGCTTTGGCGTATTTGTCTACATTGGGGGCAAGAATGCTGGCTTTATCAAAATTATCACGGGCAATATCGTAGTCTTCTTCCTGAATAGCAACAAAACCTAAACGATAATAAATTTCTGCAACTGATGGATTATTTGCGATGAGTTCATTATAAATGCGTTTTGCCGCTTCATAATTTGCGCCATCAACTTCCCGCTGAGCATCTTTCACCTGATTGATCATGTCACGCAATTCGTCGAATTTATCACGATAGCTTTGTTCAGAAGGGCTGAATTCAATAGCTTTACGTACAAGAGCTTGTGCTTCACTGAGATTACCGTGCATCAATTCGATATTATGATAAGTGTATAATGCAGGAGCAAAGGTAGAATCCTGTGCAAGAGTATTATCAAGAAGCAGTTGAGCTGCGGCAGCATCAAAATTTTCAAGTAATTCTTGAGCTTGAGTAACTTTCAATTGCAGAGCTACTTTGTCGGTATCTTGAGCAAGAGCAAACGAAAATAGGTTGATAACACAAAATGTCAGCGTCAAAACTTTCTTAAGGTTCATGTCGTTTCCTTTCATGTGAGGTGTTCTTATAACACCCGATTTGAGTACCCAGGGCGGGACTTGAACCCGCACAACTTTGCAGTTACATGGCCCTCAACCATGCGCGTCTGCCAATTCCGCCACCTGGGCTAAAACATGCAAATATATGCAGTTGAAATTTTAATTTCAAATCTTTATTTGTTTTCTGTCGGCTCTACGGGTGCTGTAGGTTGTTCAACCGCAACATTACTAGGCATCGGGAGGCCCGAAGCTTGGGTTGCGATCTGCTTACCTGACTGATGCTGAACAACAGATT
>JAUVKP010000079.1 GCA_030596185.1 Fidelibacterota bacterium
AAAAAGGATCATCGGGACTTACCATCGCATAGACATAATAGTCCGGTTCCGCATATTCCACGGATGGATCGCTTGCAAGTTCTTCTATGACCTCGAGGGGATCAATATCCGTCTCAAATTTAATGCGGAACACTTTATCCAAGCGCGGGACTTCATGGATATCGCCATTGGGATCTGTAAATGTTCGTTTGGCAAATACCGGTTTGGCATTTTTGAATACCTTGTCTACCGATTCGATCTCATATTTGCTCATTAATTGATCTAATGCGGGGATACCGGTATTTGTACTTGTCTTGGCAAATGCCGTATTGATCTGTACTTCGTCTTTAAATTTAATAAGAATAGTATGTTCATCATATTCCGGATTATAGGGGTCCAAATTGAAGGTCTGTGGAGTTTGGGCGAATAAATACATACCAACCATACACAAAATGATTACTTTATACATGGTTTTCATGGTTGTCTCCTTTGATCTAATAAAATGATGTGTTCGTTATTGACTTATTATTTAGAGATAAAAATTCAGGGGAATCATTACACCTTTGTATCACTTGAAAACATTGAGGCAATAAACAGAAAAAGTTGTAAACAAAATAAATGTTCATGACAAGCAACTTTTTAATTGTAGTCTAATATACTGAAAATTCCAAATCCTAGACAACTACCCATAATGCACTAAACAATTTATTATTTAATATTCTGTTAACATTAACTTAATATTTCGTAAATGTCAATTATTTATTTAACCCGTTGTGTGAAACTAATAGAATCCTTTGCATAACCTGACAACATTTGATTTGTAGGGTAAAATTTTCCTTACCGATGCGAAAATCACAGTTAATAACGGGTTATTGGCAAGATTTTCAAGGAAGATAAGGGGAATTTTAGCCACAAATGCTTGAGCGGGAGGTTATGCAAAGGGTTCTAATACCTAAGTGTAATACAACTGTCATTTCGATTGAATTTTCAGTCATTTGGCTGAAAATAAATAGAGAAATCTCAAACATTTAATAAAATTGTGTGGTTTGAGTTCCCTCCCAACCTTCTCCGTCAGTTGACGGATACGGTGGACAGGCGACTATGCTCGGGATGACAAAAAACATTCCCTATTAGGTGTTTTACCTATTTTACACAAGGGGTACTGTATTTATTTATCATATACAAAATCATATCTTTATGCCCAATACATTAATTCTCACAGAGATCCTGAACCCGCCATTCACCGGATGGCGTTTCAGGATGACTAGTCTGAGGGAGCACTCATATCTCATATCATATAGTTCATCGTTCATCCAGCTTTCGCTACCTTCTACGCTACGCTTCGGTCGAAATGACATAAAAATAAATATAAATGTAAAGACGCGATTTATCGCGTCTCTTTTTTTATATGGATTTTCTGTAACATGAATAGATCCTTCCAACCTTCGCTGAAGCTACGGCAGGCACGGCACTCCATTCAGGATGACAATCCTACGCTGCCAACTTCGCCGCCAGCTGGCGGATTCCAACCTACGCCCCGAAGTATCGTGGCTACGGCATGGCGCAGCGCTGGTCAAGAAAGCTATGAAGGTCAGGAAAGCTTCGGCATGGCACGGCACTTCGTTCAGGATGACCCAACTTCGGCAAGGCTTCGTTGGGCAGGCTAATTGAGTTCTTATAATAATTCCGTATCATGAATATATCTTTCGACTTCTCCACCTTCCCCAAGGCTACGGTGGATCTGCTCAAGATGACAAACTTCTTCTCGTTTTTTCTCCCACTCTCCCTCTGACTACTCTTTACTACCTACTACTGCTTCTGCCTTTGGCGGACGCACCGGTCCGCCTCACCATACGTTAAATTTGATGGCGCGGCGGATTAACAAGCACGTAAGTACTCTTATCTCTTATAACTTATAGTTTATCCAGCCTTCGCTACCTTCTACGCTACGCTTCGGTCGAAATGACATAAAAATAAATATAAATGTAAAGACGCGATTTATCGTGTCTCTTTTTTTATATGGATTTTCTGTAACATGAATAGATCCTTCCAACCTTCGCTGAAGCTACGGCAGGCACGGCACTCCATTCAGGATGACAATCCTACGCTGCCAACTTCTCCGCCAGCTGGCGGATTCCAACCTACGCCCCGAAGTATCGTGGCTACGGCATGGCGCAGCGCTGGTCAGGAAAGCTTCGGCTTGCAGGCAATTGAGAATTGAGGATATCGAAAATTCCATACCCCCAAAACAATAAAGTAACTATTTACTTCAGAATTATAAGCTCGTTAATCTTTGTTCAATATTTATGTTGGTTTAATGAGCTTAGAGAGTTTTGTACCATACATTCATGCTCTGGATCTTACCCGAGATATTTGTATTATTCTTCAGTCTTCCACCATAGGTATAATTCCTTCTGGCAAAAGTAATATTCATGCCGGGCGAAGCGGCACGCGCAATAGTAAAAGAATACCGTAACCCTTGCTTTTTCATCTCCCTTCCCATCATCCTCAGTAAATGAACTGCTAAACCATTGCCGCGCCAATCGGGCAATGTGGCAAAATCTGTCATTTCAACATATGAAAAGTCCATATCCTTTTCGGCAGACGAAAGAGCAATGATTTCATCGTTGGATTCGATACAATAATAATTTACGTTTTCTTTCATTGTTTTTAGCAAATAATTTTTATCGTGGATGGGAAATGGATAGGTAGGAAAAACTGTTTTATAAATACTTGTCATAGATGGGATATCAGATTCGCGACAGGTACGGATGGAAAACCTCCGTACATCAAGTTGCTCTGTCTTTGAACCTTTTTTGCACCTTGCAAGCTTAAGATTCTTTTCATAAATTTCTTTCTCATCTTCATTTTTTCGCTCATCATCAATATAATAAGCTAAAAACAAACCTTCTCTTGAATGGGGATACATATTCAGTGCCCGGGCTTCAATAATATATTTTTGACTAATGAACGGCAGGGATTGGATTTCGTTCAACTTGCCAAATATTTTTCCGTATCCTTTTTCTCTTGCTATGGCAATCAAGCGTTCGGGCAAAGAATATATTTCGGTGTTTGACGCACTAAGTAAATAGATCCGATTATTATAGGTACCGTGCTGGATCAGTGAACCGCAAGATAATTTTTCAATCGTATCTTTCATGATCGTGTCCGCCTTCTTTTATATCGGGAATTGTTGGCGGGGATCAAAGAAATAGTTTCATCATAATCCACTAACAGTTTCTCAATGCCTTCAGCTTTATACTCATCGGCATCTTGCAACAACAGTTCACGCTGGCAATCATCGCAATTCCGGTCGCAAAACGAAGGTTTGTAGGAGTCAGGCTCTTTATAGGTCGAGATGACACCTTCGTAATTTCTTAGAACGACCTTGTTTGTCGACCAGGAAATCAGATAGTTCGGCATAATCGGGATTTTCCCTCCTCCACCAGGTGCATCAATCACGTAAGTCGGTACGCATAATCCACTGGTATGACCGATCAGACTTTCCAATATCTCGATCCCCTTCCCGACCGGTGTGCGAAAATGACTCAGTCCCTCTGAGAGATCACATTGATACAAATAATAAGGTCGTACGCGGTTAATCACAAGTTTGTGGACCAGTGATTTCATGATACGCGGGCAATCATTAACACCAGCCAATAGAACCGATTGATTTCCAAGTGGAAACCCCGCGTCAGCCAGTTTTTTTAGTGCCATTTTAGCTGAATTTGTTAATTCATGCGGATGATTGAAGTGCGTATTGATCCAAAGTGGCTGATGTTTTTTTAGCATTTCTACCAAATCGTCCGTAATACGATAAGGCAAGACAACAGGTGTGCGTGTTCCGATTCGGATAATCTCTACATGTTTGATCTTTCTTAATTCGGTGAGGATCCAATCTAGATAATCATCCGATAACAAAAAAGGATCTCCACCACTAAGCAGAACATCCCTCACCCGCGGTGTTCTACGGATATAATCAATCCCTTTTTGTATTTGCATTTTATTGGGAATACTGTCCATATCGCCGACCCGACGTTTCCGGGTACAATGCCGGCAATACATGGCACAGGTATTACTTATCAAAAAAAGAACTCTGTCGGGATAACGATGAGTAAGACCCGGAACCGGGCTATCCTTATCCTCACTCAGAGGATCCAACATATCGCTTTTCATGACCGTTAATTCATCTATTACGGGAAAACTCTGTTTGTAAATTGGGTCGTTTTCCAAATCATTTATATTTATCAGAGATAAATAATAGGGTGTAATTGACATCGGAAATGTCATTGTTATTTTATTAAATTGCTCCCTCGTCTCATCGGATACCTTGATGTTCAATAATTTCTCAAACGTATCCAGATCTCGGATAGTATGGCGGACCTGCCATTTCCAATCTCTCCAGTTAGTTGTTTCACTATCGTCAATTTCTTTAATAATATTTTTTTGTTGTTGGGATATCATGATTTTCCGCTGTTTATAAATTAGTAATTTCCACTTCGGCGTGAGGCAATAGATTGGGTGATGCGTCAAGATTATCGGCTTCCATTAATTCAACAATCCGTTCCAAAGATTGGGTGATTGTATTTTGCTCTGTTACATCCAATTTTACCAGTGATGATGAAAGCTTATCCTGTAACAAAGATGGCGTTTCATCCAACACACCCCTGCCCGCCTCTGTTAGGGTTAAATAAACCTTACGACGGTCCTTCTGCGAGCGAGTGCGCGTAACATATTGTTTGGCTTCAAGACGGTCAACGATTCCAATCACTGTACTTTCGCTCAAATTGACAGTTCTAGCCAATTCCTTAGTGATCATGTGTTCACTCTTCCCCAAAGCGTCCAAGCAAAGTAATTGTGGTGTCGTCAAACCCAATTCAGCGTAAATCTTGCGGGAATACACATCTACTGACCGAATCACACGTCTGATCGCAATCAAAATACGATATTCATAATTATTTACGACTTTATTCATAAGTTGCCCTTCCATAATAATTCGTTCACGAATTATTTCTACACGAAGATATTAATATACCCTTCTATTGTCAAGGAATAATTTTATTTGCCGAGACACTGCTCTCACCTCATTATCCATAATGTTATAGCATTATTAAGTCCGTCAAGTTTCACACATTATAAATCATGATCTTTCACTCTTTACTGTTTAGAATGATTCCCCATGTTATGGATTACGGAAATTTCTCAGTCTTATAAAAATTACTCCCACATATTAATTGCTAAACCTCTTTTAAATTCGTATTTCTCAGATAATAGAGGCGAACTTGAAAGAAAAAAACAAACAACAAATATCATCCGATTGGGACTATAAGGTTCTGCGCATTATTAATGATGATCAATTTATTAAATCTGTGATGTCAGCTCCGGGAAAAGAGCCTATCAATCACATTAAAATCGATGATCTGCAATACGAATATGAAGCCCAGAACATGGACGGATGACCTTTCACCGATATTCATCGGCGTTGAAAGAATGACTAGTACGAAAGTACTCTTATCTCTTATCTCTCATAATTTCTAAGCTTTTCGACCAGCCAGCAGGCCGACTGCGTCGGCACCAGCTGGCAGGTCTTTCCTCCTCACCTTCTCCCCCTCCCCCTTTCTCCACATTTCACGTCTTACGCCTGCCCTTCGTAGCCTTGGCGTAGAACGGTCTAACGTTTCTCGTTAATATTAATTGCTTACCTAATCTTAATATCGTATTTTATCTAACAAAAGAGGCAAACTTGAAAGAAAACAAAAAACAACATACATCATCCGACTGGGGCCATAAGGTTCTGAGAATTGTCAATGATGATCATTTTAATAATTCAATGATCCCGACTCAAGGAAAGGAGTCAATCGATCATATTAAAAT
>JAUVKP010000093.1 GCA_030596185.1 Fidelibacterota bacterium
CTATATTATCGACCCCGTGGTGGTTGATGAAATGAATGATCTGGCTCGTATCTCAGGAGTCCCCGGTATTGAGCGTCACAGTGTTTCACATGCTTTAAATATTAAAGCTACAACACGAAGGGTTTGTGACCGAAATAATTGGAATATAGAAAAACAAAATTTCATTGTAGTACATATGGGCGGTGGCATTAGCGTTTGTGCGATGGAAAAAGGACGTAATGTTGATGTAAACAATGCCTTGCTTGGTATGGGTCCATTTTCACCTGAACGAGCGGGGGCCATCCCTTTAAAAGGATTAATGGATCTTGTTTATAAGAAAAAGATGAATGAAAAATCTCTTAGGCGTCTTTTAACTCGTGAAAGCGGACTCAAAGGCTATTTGGGTACGAATGACGCCCAGGAAGTAGAAGCTCGTATTCTAAAAGGCGATAAATATGCAAAATTGATCTTTGATGCCATGCTCTATCAGGTAAGAAAAGAGATTGGAGCCATGGCGGCAGTTTTAAATTTTGATGTGTGTGCTCTTATCGTGACGGGTGGAATGGCATATTGCGATTATGTAAAAGAAGAATTATTGACTCATCTTGGAAAGCAATTCTCTATCATCATTTATCCCGGTGAGAATGAACTGGGAGCAATGGCTGATGGTGGATTCCGTATTTTGGATGAACAAATGAATATCTATGATTACGATAAATGAAAGGTAAAAAATGCATTACGAAGATATCTACAAACGAATTAATGTAAAAGATCCCAAAACAGTCAATGTGGTTTTTCCAAATTCCCACTCGAATTTTGAAGCTTTAGCAGAAGCCGCCAAAAAGGGATTTATCATTCCCAGATTGTACGGAAAAAAAGAAATAATGGAAACTTATGCAAAGAAAGCAGGGTTGTTGACTGCAGTTTATATTGAATCAGAAACAGCTGAAGATGCTATTTGGGCTGCCATTTCGGATATTCGTGACGGAATAGGAGATGCACTGATGAAGGGTGATATCTCCACCGCATCATTCTTAAGTCCGGTTTTAAATCGTGATAAAGGTCTCCGCAAAGGGGATATTTTATCACATATCGCTGTTTGTGATAGTCCAGGTTATCATAAATTACTTTTTTTCACAGATGGGGCTCTTAATATTGAACTGGGAATGGATAAAAAACGGGCTATTACCGACAATGCCATCGAATTAGCCGAAAAAATATTAAAACAAAAACCCAAGATCGCGTTTGCCGCCGTTGTTGAAAAATTAAATCCCAAAATGCCGGAAACTTTAGAGGCTCGAGAATTAGCCGAAGAATATACGGCAAAAGGTTATGAAGCAGAAGGCCCCATGGCACTTGATGTGATCTTGAATGCTGAGGCAGCCAAGAAAAAAGGAATTGATTCAAAAATATCCGGGGATGTGGATATAATAGTATTTCATGAGATCACAGTTTGTAATTTTATGCTTAAATCCATTATAGAACTTCAGCATTCACCGGTAGGTGGACTTGTCATGGGCGCGAAAGTTCCACTTATTTTACTTTCGCGTTCAGATCGCGCTTCGGAAAAACTCAATTCGATCGCACTCAGCCTAATTGATTAGCCGGAAGCCAGAATTAAAAAGTCTAGAAATAGAATTCAGAAGTGTGGACAAGAAAATATTTTCTCAGTGCCCAGTGTCTTGTATTCTTAAACCTTAAACCCTTAAACTATTTAAACGCAATGAAATTGCACATATTAGGTACTGCCGGACAATTACCCACACGTACGCGGAGTCAAAACGCCTATTTTTTAGACTGGCTTTACGGCGGTGTGCTTTTTGATCCCGGGGAAGGGGCACAGCGACAATTTACTTTCGCAGGTATTTCTCCAGGTAGAATTCATAAAATATTCATATCTCATTTTCACGGCGATCATTGTCTTGGACTTCCCGGTATTATGCAACGACTTTCTTTGATGGAGCTTAAGCATGAAGTTCATATATATTTTCCGGAAGAAGGAAGACCGTATTTTGATGCACTGAGCATTGCGTCAAAATATACTCACCGTATTAATTTTCATCTTCATCCTCTTCATGAAGGAGCTGTAGAGGAAACGGAAGATTATCGCATAGAGGCATACGATCTTCTGCATAGTACACCAACACTTGGATATCGTTTTATAGATAAATCTCGTATGCACTTTAGAAAAGAACTTCTGGAGGAAATGCATTTGTATGGACCTATTTTGGGTGAACTCGAAAGAAATGGAAAGATCAAGCATCAGGGAAAGACAATTATTCGTGATGAACTGAGCTATTATTCTAATGAAAAGATCTTTGCTTACGTTCTGGATACAGGTATTTGTGACAGTATTCCCAAACTGATTCGCAATGCCGATCTGGTCCTAATGGAAGCGACCTATCTTGGAAGTGAATTTGCTCTTGCAGAGGAATTTATGCACATGACGGCAGAGAAAGCTGCTGAATATGCCAAAGACAATAATGTGAAGAAACTTGCATTAACCCATTTTTCTGAGCGATACAAGGACTTAAACTTATATCAGAAAGCAGTTGAAAAAACATATAAAAATACGCATATTTCACATGATCTTGATGTGATAGAATTTTAACGTGGGATATATATGGAACGACCGGGCTGGGATAATTATTTTCTTAATGTAGCGAAAGTGGTTGCTACGCGCTCTTCATGTCTTCGCAGACAGGTGGGTGCGGTGATCGTGAACAATAAAGATATTGTTTCAACGGGCTACAATGGATCTCCTCAGTATCAGAAAAACTGCCTGGAAATTGGTTTTTGTTATCGTGATAAATACAATATCCCTTCGGGTACTCAGTTAGAGCGATGTCGAGCTGTTGGTTCACACGCTGAATCCAATGCCATTGCGCTTGCTGCACGGAACGGTCATGCAACAAATAACGGAACGATCTATATTTACGGTCATGAATTTGTTTGTCATCAATGCAAAGCCCAGATCGCTAACGCAAATATTAAACGTGTTATTCTGGAAAAACCGGATGGAACAGTTGAGGAATGGATTCCCGAGAAAGACTGGACCATCCATCCCATTGATATGGAGAAGGAGAATTGTTCATGTTGAAGAAGATCACAATATTAAGCTTATGTTTAATCATGCTCTTAGTTGCGGTTGATCCGAATTACTATATTCGTCGTACGAATTTGAATTTTAAGCAGGTTAACGATATGATCGTAGATCTACGCATTCGTTCACGCATGCCCGAAGCAACCTTACCCGATCAAGAAACCGTCGTACATTTTATTAGTCCCGATTCTCTTTATACTGAAGATAACATGCCCCTAATGATACCACCTGAGATCTTCCTTATGGATCTTGAGCGTCTGGTAAAAGATGCTATTTCAGTTAGAACCATCGAGTTGAAAGAAAATAAAGAGGATGTTGTTTTCGTTGAAGTGCTAAAACCTATGGAAGGCAAGGAAGTGATCTTTCTTGCAATGATCGATACGGTTAATTGGATATTGGCACAAATGAAAATGATCGACAAACCCGATATGGTGGCGGATATTAATTTTACCCAGGAAGAGATTCAACCCGGATTATATATGCCAACGGAAATTAGAGTGATGATCGAGAGCAAAGAGACTCAGAAAAAAGTTGTCCCGAATCCGCGTGGCAATATTCCTATGACATCTTCTTTCGGATACATTGATCTGTCTTTTTCAAATTACCGGATAAATACGCTGAGCGAAGCAATAATTGAAACCGATTCACTCGAGATCAAAGCTGATTTGCTGTCAATGGAACCGGATACACTAAAATAAGAAAATAAACATCATATACGAGGTGCTTTATGCGCAAGGTATTAAGTGTCATTCTAGGTGGAGGCCGCGGTACACGACTTGCGCCGCTTACGAGCGTTCGTTCAAAACCTGCAGTTCCCATTGGTGGAAAATATCGTTTAATTGATATTCCTATCTCGAATTGTCTGAATTCGAATATTCGCAAGATATATATTCTTACGCAATTCAATTCGGAATCTCTACATCGTCATATCAATCAGACCTACAAATTTGATAATTTTACTGAAGGCTTTCTCGAAGTCCTTGCAGCATCACAAACTATAGAAAACATGGACTGGTATCAGGGGACAGCTGATGCGGTTCGTCATAATATGAACCATTTTGAAACTTATCCTTTTGATCAATATCTCATTTTGGCAGGCGATCATCTGTATCGCATGAACTATGCTGAATTTGTTACGCATCATCGCAATACAAATGCAGATATTACTATCTCAGTTAAACCTGCCAGCAGAGAAGAGGCTAAAGAATTCGGTATTTTAAAAGTGGATAAAGAAGGGCGCATCGTTAAGTTTGCTGAAAAACCGACGGATGAGAAAATGCTGGAAGATATGAAAAGTCCTACGGGTGATCCTGAAAAACCGTATTGGGCATCCATGGGTATTTATGTATTCAATCGGGAGACTTTACGGAAAACACTAACGGATATTCCCAAAGATGATTTTGGTGGTGATATCATCCCCGGTTCAATAAAAGATTATAATGTTCAGGCATTTTTCTTTGACGGTTATTGGGAAGACATTGGTACCATACGCTCTTTTTATGAAGCAAATATTAATTTCACTGAAATGAAACCGGATTTTCGTTTTGTGGATGTGAATTTCCCGATTTACACTCATGCACGAATGCTGCCGGGTTCTCGTATCTCAAATGCAAAGGTTAGTCATTCCTTAATAAACGAGGGCGGACTGGTTCACGCCAAAGTCATTGAAAATTCCGTACTTGGAATTCGTTCGGTAATTCGGGAAGGAACAGAGATATACGATTCGTACATCATGGGAAATGATTTTTTCGAGACCGAACATAAGAACATGATACCACTCGGTATTGGTAAAAATTGTGTGATCAAAGGTGCTATTGTGGACAAGAATGTTCGCATTGGTGACAATGTTCAGATAATTAACAAAGATAACTTGATCGATGCCGAAGAAGAGATTTACTACATTCGTGATGGTATTGTTGTTGTGAAAAAAGATGTGACTATTCCTGACGGAACGATTATCTAATTGATCCTCCTACGCTCAGAGGTTTCTGAGCTACGAAGGACAGGCAATTAACAGAGGACAATTGACAGAGGACAAAGGACAATTGACAGAGGACAAAGGACAAAGGACAATTGACAGAGGACAATTGACAGAGGACAATTGACCCCGCTTCGTCAAGACTTCGCAGGGCAGGCAGAGGACAGAGGACAGAGGACAAAGGACAATTGACAAAGGACAATTGACAGAGGACAAAGGACAATTGACAAAGGACAATTGACAATTCAATTTACAATTATTAATTGATAATAAATTTAAAATTTTGTCATCCTGAAAATACTGCCG
>JAUVKP010000227.1 GCA_030596185.1 Fidelibacterota bacterium
AGGTACATATCTTATGTTTGATAAGGAAGTTCACCTGAAGCAAGGAGATATCCATCTCTACGCCGATCGGGTATATCAATACACTGATCTGGATCTTTTGCGCCTGTTTGGTAATGTTCGCATTTTTGATGATAGCGTTACTGTTGAATTTCAAGAAGGCGAGTATAATACCGATACAAAAGACTTGAACGTATCATCTGCCTTGAATATCCTATATGACAGTCGTCAATTTTCAGCTTTGTCATTGTATGGTAATTTGGATGATGACGTTTATTTTGCCAAAGGAAATGTGGAGATCAAAGATAGTATTTCCTATGCCTATGCAGATTCTCTTTTGTTTGATCAAAATAATGATCGTGCCTGGCTTTACGGTGAGGCGATAATGAGCGATACGGTTAACAATATTACCATGCGCGGTGCCGAATTGGAATATCGTCTGGATACTGATGAGTTTTTTGGACATAAGAATGCTTCGGTTTATGAGACTTTAGATGATGGCAAGAAGCGCTTTGAAGTTTTTGCGGGAAAAATGATCGGAAATATGGATGGGGGATGGTTGATCGCGACCGATAGTGTCTATGTTCTCCAGGATTCGTCATCGGCCTGGTGTGATTCTTTATTTTACAATGACTCTTTGCAAACAGTGGAATTTTATGGCAATGCCCATTTGAAATATCAACAAATTGATATGTACGGACCAGAAATGCATCTGGACTTTTATCGCGAGCATCTTGGTAAACTAACGGCTCCTCGTGAACCGAGAATTACCTTGAGTGAAGAAGGTTTTATTGGTGATGATAAAGAAAAATTAATTATAAAAGTAAGCAACATGACGGGTAAACAGCTGCACTTAGAATTTAACCGTGATGATGAACCGGAATGGTTGGACATAATTGGAATGGTGACTTCGGATTATCATGTTTTTAAGGATTCGGTTTACAAGGGTATGAATCACATGACCTCAGATACAGTTCATATACTTTTCGACAATGGGGATGTTTCAGATCTATTTGCGATCTTTGGCGTGGAGGGTCGTTTTGATCCCGACACATCCTATACCGAAATGGATACCTCTGTATTTTATTATGGAAATGAAGCCCATTACAGTATAACGAATGATAATATGTTCATTTATCCGGCATCAAAAATGAATTATGGGAATATCAAGTTAACGGCTGATACCATGAAAATAGACTGGGAAACAAATATTCTTTATGCTATGCCGGGTGAAGGAAATGACTTGCCTGAATTTATCCAAAATGATGACGCACCGGTCTATGCTCGTTTGTTTGAATATAATCTTGATACTCAAAGAGGCAGGATAACAAAAGGAAAGACTGAGATCAAAGAGGGGTATTACCAGGGAAAAACAATACTGAAAACCGAAGATGAACCTCTCTATGTTAAAAATGGGATCTTTTCTACCTGTGATCTGGATGAACCTCACTTCTGTATTGAAGCCAAGCGAATGAAAGTTATTCCGGGAGATCGTGTTTTTGCACAGGATCTTACCTTAAAGGTCATGGATATTCCTCTATTATACATTCCAAGTTTATTTGTATCCATAGAAGAAGGGAAACGACGTAGTGGTTGGATCATTCCCGGCTTTGGGAATTATGCCAACACAGGTAAAGGATGGGCTTTGGAGGGAAGCGGATATTATTGGGCACCTAATGATTATTACGATGCAAGAATATTGGTTGACTTTTATGACAATCTTGGTATAAAAGCAGAACTTCGTCAGCGTTATGCCTGGCGGGATCATATATCCGGTGGACGTGTAACATTGAAGTATTGGAACAATTTTTTAGCCAGTTCTCCAAAACAAGGCTACGAAATATCGGTTAATCACCCTCAGAAGATCGGTCAGAATTCAAGTTTAAATATTAATGGAAGCTTTACAAATGATGCTACAAGATATTCTGAAGAACTGGATAAAGATGAGCGTTTGGAGCAGCAAATGGTCTCCAGAGCAACATTCAAGACAAAATTAGGCCCATTTAATACAAGCATCAATGCTTCACATACTCAAGATCTACTGACCGGAACAACAACAAGCTATTTTCCACAATTTTCTATGACAAAATCACGGGCAAGTATCTTTAAAAGAAAAAGTAATACGACCCCCGAAAAATGGTACCATAAATTTACGTATAATATATCAAGTAATTTGACCAACAAAATGAATCATACCTGGAGTGAATCGGATTCGCTTTTTAATGATACCAAGAAAAATAAATTTCAGACGACTGCCGGAGTTCAGTATAGCAACAAATTATTCGGGTTTCTCAATATTTCACCCTATGTGAATTATTATGAAGACTGGACCACTCTGTACAAGGCGCCTGTTATGCAGAATGATTCGGCTTTGGTTGATTCGAACGGGTATGTTGTTATCGAGGATGTCACCGGATTCAAACGCCGTGGGCGTTTCAATTTGGGAACCTCTGCAAGTACCACTTTTTACGGTGTTTTCAATTTGAATATATGGCGCTTAAAAGCTATCAGGCATACCATGAATGTAAGCCTAAACTATGTTTATCGTCCCGATCAGTCCGACAATTCCAATTATGTTTTTCATGGTGTTGGCACTGATAGCAATTATGTTGAATATGATTATTTCTCAAGTACGCTTTTGGGGTCGACACCCTCATCAGAAAGTCAGACCTTCAATTTAGGGTTCAGTCATAATTTCGATTCCAAAACAGTCAACAAAGAAGGCAAAGAAAAAAAGACCACATTTTTAAGCTTAAGCCATAGCTATAATTTCCTGGCTGATTCTCTTCGTAGCAGCTCTATAAAAGCGCGTTCATCAATCAGGGATCTTCCGGGTGGGATGACCCTAAATATTGATGCAACCTTTGATCCCTACGATTACCGTATAAATGATGACGGAACAAGCATTACCCGAATAAATCAGCTGGGCATACCTCGAATGACGTACTTCCGCGCCGGAACGGGAATACAGTTTAAAGAGAAGACAAAAAAACAGGGAAAAAAATCGACAGCTCCGGCCGATACGAATAATGTAGAGATGAAAACCGAATATCTTGCCGGCCCGGCAAAGAATTCAGAT
>JAUVKP010000233.1 GCA_030596185.1 Fidelibacterota bacterium
TACTGAAATGGTATTTTATATTTATGTCACTGATGAGCGCGCCCATTTGATCGGTGTGGTCTCCTTGCGTCAGCTTATTTTAAACGATCCTCAGAAAAAATTATCCGATATTATGGTCGAAGATGTAGTTAGTATTCGTCCGGAGACCGATCAGGAAGAAGTGGCACGTCTCACCTCACGATATAATTTTGTAGCTGTCCCTGTTGTTGATGATGAAAATAAACTTATCGGTGTGGTCACCGTTGATGATATTATCGATGTGCTTCGCGAAGAAGCCACAGAAGACCTTTTACAAATGGCCGGTTTGGGACGCGATACGGATATTATTCTCAAATCAGTCTGGGGAAGCATAAAAAAACGTTTCCCTTGGTTATTGGCTACCTATATCGGAGGTTTGATCGCCGCATTGGTGATCGGCTTCTTTCATGATCTGCTGGGAAGCTTTGTTATTCTGATATCATTTATTCCCATTATCGCGGGTATGGGCGGTAATATTGGGACACAGAGCTCAACCATTATTACACGCGGGCTTTTTACCGGCCGGGTCAATCCGGATACCACCTGGAAGATAGTGGGAAAAGAATTAAGAGTGGGTATTACTCTGGGACTGATCTATGGTGTTATATTGGGTGGAATAGCTTTTCTCTTAAGCTATGTATTTCATGCAAATGGGTATGATTATTCATTAACGAATTGTATTGAATTGAGCGTCGCAATTGCAATTGGTATTGTGATCGCGATGACATTGGCAACTTTCACCGGTACCCTTGCACCGATCGTTTTTAATTCTATGAAGATCGATCCGGCTATCGCAACCGGACCTTTGGTAACCACGACAATAGATATACTTGGAATTCTGATCTACCTCTCGATCGCGACCGGGCTGATCCATCTATAATGACATGAAAAAAACACCCATTATTCTAATACTTGTTCTTATCGCCGGGATTTTAGGAGCATCTGATACTCTATTTTTCAAAGTTACTTTACTTGGCATGCATTGTGCAAGTGTTGAGGTAATTGAAAATCAAATCGACCAAGATGTTATCGAGATCACTTACCATGCTTTTACAGTAGACGGTTTTGACAAAATTTATAAAATTGATAATTGGTATTATTATTACACTGATGATGCTTTGTCGCATATGGATTCATTAAAGAAGAATATTAGCAATAAAGATCTAAAACAATTTTATTGTGAAAATATCCGTGATGGGGTTATTTATTATAGTGGTGCCCTGAACAGTGGATATCAAACACTTAAAATACCCGAACCGGTACATCATGTTTTATCATTTTTGATCTATCTCCAGCATTATCCGGATAAAATAAAAAGTGGGCAGAGTTTTCCTTTTTTGATCACAGATGAAGGTGATCTGTATCATCCCGAGATAAAAGTATTTTCAAACGAAAATAAACAGCAAGATGATGTTTATTTTACGTTAACCCATGTAGCCGGTGAAGAAATTTTAGAACCCACAGATGTGTTCAATTGGATGATCTGCGCCGGAAAAGGGACCAAAATGCTATCTTACTCACATAAAGACAATACGATTACTGAAGGAGCATTTTTTTTGGGGTGGGGACTGCATTTAAGGGCGAAGAGAGTTTATAAGTAAAATACTTTTAATAATTACTTAGGGCTGTAATGCGATTATTAAAAAATATCTCGATCATATTATTTCTTTTTTCATTAGTTTTTGCTCAGAACATTCCCTCTAGGCCGGATAGTGTAAAAACCGGTTCCGAATTTATGGAAGCTATTCTCGGTACTACATATTCTCAGCGCGAATCTCAAATATTTGAAGAGATAGTGAATGGAAATATACCGAATATCCTGCGTGATCTTATTACGCTTACCTCAACTTTCCAAGATGCAAACGGGATAAATCATATTGTTGAGTATGATGTAATGCGGGATTATCTTTCTATTGGCACGAATAAAGATTATTGCCGCATTCCTATGGGACCACATACCGCTCAAGCAATTGCAGATACTTTTGGGTGTATATTAACGACCCCGAAATTATGTGACGATATTTGGAAACATGCCTCTGTACGCTTGGATCCGATCCCATATTATCCGGTGGGCGATAACAATTCACAAGTTTATCAATTCGTTAAACACAATAAGGATATTAATGCAAGTCGGGATTCAATAAAAGGAAATAGTCACGATCTAATTGCCGGTATTAAAAAAGATATTGTTATTTGCAATGCCCTTAAATATAAAAAAGACAAAGTAGCCATCTATGGCTGGCACTATACGAACGGGGTTCCTATTCAGCCCTTATATATAGGTCATGTTGATTGGTATGTCGATTATAGCCATGGTGTTCGATTGGTCAACGCAATAGTGCGTGTTGACGGTGCAGCGATGAATATTCATGATATATTAAAAGACACTGTTCTATATAAACTGCTTTCAAACGAAAGCGTCAGCATGCAACAAACTCATTATTCTTACTAGAGAAGAAGTTGTTGATAAAATAGCCCCAAGGTCCAAAAACTATAATATGGTAAATCCAATCCACAGATTTCGCTGATTAGCGCAGATTATTTTCATTATAGTACAATCTGTGATCATCTGTGTAATCTGTGGATAGAATTATTTAATTATTATTCTGAGAATCGTGATTACAATGACAGTCTTCTTTTCGCTTCCTCTATCAATTTATCAATCTACCAACTTTTTAATTTCGTAAAACAAAAGGGCTCGACATCCTTCTTCGCTAAAGCTACGCAGGATAAATGTCGAGTCCCTACTTTTATTTGCGAGTCACGCTTTACGCGTCACAAGTTACGACTTCAGTTTTTCAATAACCGATTTTAATGATTCCAGTGCATCGGCAGGAAGTTTATCCATTCCGCCTTTTTCAGTATCGCGTGAAGCGATGTATTTGATGCGGTCATTAAAACGCGCAACGAATTCTTTGCGGTATTCTGTATTGTCCAAAGAAGTGGCAAAACCTTCTATATCCATTATCTCG
>JAUVKP010000036.1 GCA_030596185.1 Fidelibacterota bacterium
TAGTAAAGATAAAGCAATTCTAAATAGAGTTAATGATTTCCAAGATGCTTATGCCGGTTATTTTAAAAGTAGTGTAATTCAAATGACTAATGTTGATCCCATCTGTCTGGAAAACTTACCTTCATCCATTGTAGATCGTTATGGGAATAAGGATCGAAGTCTATTCTTAGTGACGGTACTTCCAGGAGATAATATTTGGCAGGATGCTTTGTTCCTTAATCGATTTACGGACGATCTTGATAAGATAAGCGATCGGGTAACAGGATTTCCACCTGTATTTAGGGCTTTGATTGATATTATTGGCAAGGATGGTCGCAATGCCGCATTTCTCACTCTGATTGTAGTTTTTATTTTGTTATGGATTGATTTCCGTAATCCTGGTCATGCTCTTATGGCCATGATTCCCCTAGGAGCTGGGATGATCTGGATGGTTGGAATTATGCAAATCATTGGTAAGCAATTAGACGTTATGAATGTGATGGCTATTCCCATGATTATCGGAATTGGTATTGATGTTGGTGTGCATATTATTCATCGATGGAGAAGAGAAGGGTATAGATCTGTAAAAACAGTTTTTTCAAGTACTGGTAAGGCCATATTGCTCACATCTTTCACAACGATGCTGGCCTTTGGGTCTCTTGTGTTTTCTCTCTGGCGTGGATATGGAAGTTTAGGATCGGCACTTTTTATCGGTGTGGGAGCTTGTTTCTTCACAACTGTGTTTATCCTACCGGGTATTATTGGGTGGATTGAACGAAATAATTAGAATAAGAAAAGGCTGAGATTATACTATACAACATAAGGTTGCACAACCAGTCCTTTAGTCGTCAGTATTGTATAGATGATAGGCGTAATGGAAATTACAGGATTACAGATAACACTATTGAACATAATGGCAATACCAATGATAATAGGAATCGGTATAGATGACGGTGTTCATATTGTGCACCGCTATCAAATTGAAGGAAAAAATGCGCACAAACCGGTGTTTGCAAGTACGGGACGTGCAATACTTTTAACATCAATAACAACGATGCTTGGTTTTGGGTCTCTGTGGTTTGCAACATATCGCGGGCTTGGCTCAATGGGAATTGCTTTATTTATAGGCGTAGGTACATGCTTTTTTGCAACAGTAATTGTGATACCTGTATTAATAGGAATGTTAAAGAAATAGGTAATTATATTAATTACCTTAAATTGGCAATAGCAGTTATCAATATAAGGTCAATAAACTAATATTTATGTGAAATTAACCTAATTCGACCGTTTTTACATGCCAGTCTTCAGTAAAAATGAAAAAAGGGTGTAGTTCAAAATACAATTCTGAAAGAACTAATAATCAGGATAACTAGCTATATATACTTAATATATAATAACTTATGTACCTTTTAGTGCATTTTTAATTAATTAATTTTATCTGTTATTGTTAAAATAATATTTGACATCAATTCAAACAGTAGTTTAGTTTTACCTACTTTGCGGAGAGGGCTCTCCGTGCGTTTATTCTGAGGGAATAACGTATTTTAGTGAAAAACTTACAAAACATTCTTTAACCATTCTTATGGAGGATGAACAATGAAACGAGTTATTGCTATACTCTCATTAGTCGTTCTGCCGGTAATGATATTCGCCCAAACAAGCGGAAAATTAGCCGGTGTTGTAACAAGTACTGATGGTACGCCTTTAGCTGGTGCCAACATAGTACTAGAAGGAACTACAATGGGAGCCGCAACTGATGAAGACGGACATTATTTTATATTGGACGTCGCAGTAGGAACATATGCTGTTCGTGCTAATTACATCGGTTATAAAAGTCACACTGTGAACAATATCCGTGTTTCAGGTGGACTAACTACGGGTTTAGACTTTTCTCTTGAAGTTGCAGCAGTTGAAGGAGAGGAAGTTATTGTTACAGCTGAGAGACCTTTAATTAATTTAAATGCTACAAATACAACCGCAATTATTGATGCCGAGGTAGTTCAAGCTCTGCCGATGCGCGACATCACCGATGCTGTAGACTTACAAGCCGGTGTTGTTGATGGACATGTTCGTGGAGCAAGAACCGGAGATAATGCTTATTATCTTGATGGTGTACTGTTAAGAGATACTTGGACAGGTGGTAACTTAACAAACAGTATTAGCCAAAGAAGCGTTGGTGAAGTTTCAGTACAGCAGGGTGGTATGACGGCTGAATATGGAAATGCCAATGGTGGTGTAATGTTAGTTACAACTGAAACCGGTGGTTCAAAATGGACCGGTTCTGCAGAATTTGTTACTGATATTGGAGCTACCGAAGCCAGTACTGATCAGGATAAGTTGTATAGCTATGGTAACCAGATACTTAACTTTAATATTGGTGGACCGATTAGCGATAATATCCGTTTTTATCTCAGTGTTGAGAATGAGAAAAACGCTGATTCCGATCCAACCTGGGGCTCAATTCCATTTGCTGATGTAACGGAATACCAAGGAGCTCTAAGCGGTGCTGATAGTGCTGCAATATGGGTTGATGGCGATCCGGATGCAGGTTTAAATGACAATTATATTTATTTCGAAGAGTTTGTTCGAAACAATCAATCAAAACCTGCTAACTTACTCTGGGCGTATGAGAAGGGCTTAGCAGATCCCGACTTTACTATTCCGGCAGAATGGTTTGACACAACATATGTTACAGCCAAAGATTATGAACGGCGTTATGGACCAGCAAAAAATCATGCCGATAATCGCTTAAGAATGGGTGGTAACGTGGTCTTTGATTTTAAACCATTTAGATTTAAGATCGGCGGACAGATGTATGATTATGAAACGGATCTATACCAAGACATTGATCAGTTATTAAACTGGGAAAATCCCGGTAAACGGGAAGCTGATTTCTATATGGGATACGTCAATGCTACCTGGGGAATTTCTACTAAATCTTTCTTAAAGATGACAGGTAGTTATACTGACTATACCTTAAACTCATACAACCGTTATCATAAAGATGATTTCGAGGCATATGGCAAGCGTACAACTGATTTTGGATCACCAAATTATTATTACCGAGGCCATGGACTGGATGCATTGTCGATACCGGGTCTGGTTGATTTTAACGGATTTGGTGAACAATATAATGGTTATACAGACCGTAATGAAACGAAAATGGGTTTACGGGTAGATTATGTTAATCAGTTAGGAGTACATGAACTTAGAAGTGGTTTAGAGTATTACAATACTAAGATTCGCTTCTGGAATTCTGGACAGATGTCTGAAATTTATCAAAATCTAGCAAGGATGGATGTAAATTATAATGGCATAGTTGATAATGATGAGGTGACCGGTGATTTAGATGATTGGCAATGGGCAGTTTATCGTAACGCTTATGTTGATAACCTGGGCTACAATATTTACGGTGATGAAACCGATAGTTATAAAGAAGATGACCATAGTATGGCACCCGGGAATCCGGTAAACATGCGTTTTTATCTTTCTGACAAACTTGAATATAAAGATATTGTCATGAATATTGGACTTGCCTATGAGTCTTTTAATCCAAACGCAATGGCTCCGGATTCAGATGGCGATGGCTGGGGTGATAGCGACGGATTTGATAACATAGTCCATACCAATGATGGTAGGATAGATCGTTCCGGAACTGCAGAAGACAGCTATAAATGGGAAGAGATAGAAACTTACACGTCTTGGTTGCCACGTATTGGATTTGCATTTCCTGTATCGGATAAAACCGTATTCCGTGCACAATATGGTAACTATATGCAGAATGTACCGTTACAATACCTATATTTAACTGATTCACAATTATCAGCTAATTTAACGCAAGGCAATATGACAGTATCTGAGAATCCAACTCTTAAACCGGAACGTACAACTTCCTATGAAGTTGGTTTCAGTCAACAGATTGGTGAATCAGCTGCTATTGACGTAGTCGGTTTTTATAAGGAAGTAAGTGATTATGTCTTGCAGCTTAATAGATATAATGCCTTCCGCGACGGATCGCAATTAGTTTGGAGCCAGTATACTAATGGTGACTATGGTGTAACTACAGGATTCCAATTTAATATCCGTATGCGTCGTACCAAAGGTTTCCTCGCTGACGTTAATTATACAATGATGTGGGCGCGTGGAACCGGTTCAGACCCTGCCGATAACTTTGATATTTCCTGGACAGGTGATGATATCGACGATTATCCCACGATTATTAACCGTTTAGATTATGACCAACGCCATACTGGATCGATAATGTTAGATTATCGTATGCCGCAACGCGACGGTATCTTGGCTAATTTTGGTGCAAATGCAGTTATGACTTTTGGTAGTGGTCAGGCATATACACCTTACGATAAACAAAGCTTCATTTTTGGTCGTTCTTGGAACATACCGATTGCTGCTATTAACTCAGCCGATATGCCGTGGACAACGCGGTTAGACTTGAGAATTGAGAAAGGTTTCACCTTTGGCGGAAAATATCTCAATCTTTATGTGCTAGTACTTAATGCAATGAATTCCGAACTAGTAAACAATGTATATGGTACTACCGGATTAGCTGGAGAAGACGGATGGCTCGAAACGCCTGAAGGTCAAATTTGGTTAACAGGAGCAGCTGAGAATTATCCAAACGTTGATTCTGCAAGCCTGTATAGTACAAGATTAGGAACGAACGGTCGTTGGGGTATCCCCCGAACTGTGCGTTTCGGAATTCAGGTTAATATTTAATTAAAGAGGATAGAATGAAAAACTTTAAATACTCTATCGTATCAATGCTTGCCGTGGGAGTGTTTTTCTCCGGATTGTTGTATGCTGAAAAAGCATCCGGGAAAGACGCTGAAAAAACCCGAGGTCTGCAAAAACCGGCAATTGCAGCTACGGGCACTTTTGATGGCAACCGCATTGATAACGATTTAGAAAATAATGCAATGATAGTGAGCCAAAATATCAGTGGCCGCTCTGGAATGTCCTGGCCTAAAGGCAATAATACTCAAACAGTATATGCTTCAGGAATCTGGATAGGTGGATTAATTGGAAATATCCCCCATGTAACGGTCGGTGAGTATTCCGGTGAATTTGTTGGAGGACCTTGGGGCAGTAATCCTAATGATCCACAGCATACAATTTATAAAGTCAATAAAGCGGACTTAGCTGATCCATTAGCTAATCCGCATTTCCAAAACTGGCCAGTCGCATTTGGTGCACCATGGGTAGATGTAAATGGCAACGGTACATATGAACCATTACCAAATGGACCGGATCATCCGGAATTTATTGGTGATCAGGTGGTATGGATGGTGTTGAATGATGGTGATGCAACTCAGCACTCTGTATTTCAAACAAACCCGCTGGGGCTTGAAATGCAGCTCACCATATTTGGCTTTGACCGTCCGGATGCCTTTGGTGATATGATGTTTGTTAAAGCCCTTATAATGAATAAAGGTGAAGAAGACATTATTGATACCTATATCGGACTTTGGTCAGATCCTGATCTCGGTGATGCCGCAGATGATTTTGTTGGATGTGTTCCGGAATTAGGTTTGGGAATTTGTTATAATGATGGCGTGGATAAGGATTTTGCCGCTTACTCCGGTGGAACCCCTGCTGTTGGTTATGACTTCTTCCAAGGGCCTATAGTTCCGGCACCCGGTGAAACTGCATTAGTATCAGGGAATGTGATTCAAGATTATAAAAATCTTGATATGACATCATTTTCTAAGTATATAAATGCCCCTGACCCGGTTTGGAGTGATCCCAATACTGCCGCTGAGGCCTATAATTTGATGAAGGGATTAATGAAAAGTGGAGTTCCTTTTGCCGATAATTTGACCGGTGGAACACCATTTGTTCACCCCGGTGATCCTAATTTAGATACTGGTCCGACTGATAATGTGTATGTTGATTCTGATGTGCATGCTTCCGGTGACCGTAGATTTTTAATGAATGCCGGACCATTTACAATGGCAGTTGGTGATGTACAAGAAGTTGTATTTGCAATTTTCCATGCCGCCGCTGGTGATGCCTTGGATTCATATACATACTTAAAGGAAGTTGATAAAATTGCTCAGTTAGCATATGATACTCAATTTGCATTGCCGCCATCACCCCCACAACCCGAAGTTACCGTGGCAACCTATGAAGATGAAATAATCTTGACTTGGGATGTTGCAGCAGAACTTTATTCTGCACCAGATGTTATTGATAAACATCCTGATACTGGTGAAAATACAGAATATGCCTTTGAAGGTTATAATGTACGGCAGTATGAAACAATATCCGGTAGTGGAGCAAAAAAGATACTTGCTACATATGACCTGAATAATGGTATTACTGAAATTTATGATGATGTGTTTGACGCCAATTTTGGTGAAACAATAAATCGTCGTGTTCAGTTTGGATCAGACTCTGGTGTTAAGAGAAGCATTCGTATCCATAAAGATGCTTTGGATAATGGCGTACCATTAAAAACAAACCGTGTGTATTACTTCGCGGTAACTGCTTATGGTTATAATGAATATGGTATTCCGAGAACATTAGAGAGCTCACCGAAAATCATGGCACTACGCCCACAGGTTCCTAATACTTGGGAAGCAGGTGACGAAACTGCAATTTACGGAACTGGAATCGCTGCATCGCATACAGGTCCTTCTGATGGTGCTGTTAATGCTACGGTAGTAGATCCTGCAGCACTAACCGGTGATAGCTATGAAGTATTCTTTGACACAGATCATTATTATCTTGATATTGATGGTCTATGGAAAGCTACGGTAGAGCCGGATGCGATTGCTAAACTATTCGATGTTTCTCCGACAGTAGTAACTGGTTCAGCACTTGTTGGTCCTGGTGGAACAATCGATCTTCATTTTGAAGTTGATGTTCAATCACCTGATTACAACTATGTTGCTGGTGTTCTAATAACAATTCCCGGAGCAGTAATTAATAGTGCTACGGGTCCTGACGGTATATTGGTAGCGATCCAACCTGATGGACAATCAGTATTATTTGGAGATACAGATGTTGACGGTGCCGGTGATTTTGCCGGTGGCGAAGTTGTTACAATTAATGTAGCAGCCAGCTCAGTATCAGTTCCAATTGGTTTTGATTATATTGCATATGATGACGGATGGGGCAACCTATTCTGTGATACCGACGGTGATGGAGTAACCGACCCTGACATGGTAGCAACTTGTACTGCCTATGGAATTGGACCTGAAATATGGACTGATACCAATGCAGAAGGTTCCGGTACAATTGATGAACTAGGATATGCTTTTAAATCCTTCTTCCGTTGGAATGTAAAAAACACTAACACCGGAGAACTCGTCGCAGAAAATCAAACAATGCAAAGTGGATTTGCTGCAGAGAATGTTATCGATGGTATTTTAGTACCCGCACACCAAGCAGGTGCGAATGCCAACCCAATTGCAGAAGGTTTACTATTTGCAGTTGATGGACCAGCCTTAACTATGAAATCCATTGGTGTTTATGCCAATGCCGCGGGTCCGATTGATCCTCCGGTTGATGGATTACCATACTGGCGTTATCCAGATTGGTTAGTTGCTGGTGGTACTTATACCGGTCAACAAACCACAGGTGCTACTTGGGTGTTTAATACACATCCCGGATATGGACCTGGCGGACAAGCAACGTTCATGAGTTCCTTAGTTGTTTATTCCGGTGGATTAGGTAGTCCAATGCAGGGAATCGGTGCTTTAATTCCTTATGACTTTGAATTGAGATTCACCGCAGCCGGTGGTTTAGCTTTTGATAACTGGGACGGCGGTGGCAATATTCCTGTACCATTTGAATGGTGGAATATTGGTATCGGTACTCCCGATGATCCAAGTGATGATTATCAATTAGTTCCATGGTTATTAGATGATAATGGAGATGGCGTTTGGGGCTTAGTACCTGATGATCACGAGACGTCGGGTGGTACAAATGACCCATATACAGATCGTGTATATGTACACGCTCCGACCAATAATACTCCAGGTACAGCAGGCTATGATGACTTCTTTGCCAATGCTGATCCTGCCGGAAGTAATATTAATGCTTGGTATGGAGGAGCCGGTGGTGTAACAGGTCCAACTGATACATGGTGTGTATTTGCCCGTACAGTTCTAATGAACTGGAATGGTGGAGATGCTTTTGATCCCACTTTCCCGGCAAATATAAATGCCGTAGAACCCG
>JAUVKP010000208.1 GCA_030596185.1 Fidelibacterota bacterium
GATTATAAATAAAGTTTTTACTTTAATCATCGATCGTTCCGGAAGTATGGGTGGCACAAAAATAATTCAAGCCAGGAATGCGGCAAGTTTTATTGTTGAGCATTTAAACGAGGGTGATAAATTCAATATCGTTGATTTTTCAGGTGACATAAGTTCTTTACAGTCCACACATGTTGATTACAATACCGTAAATGAAGGAGTTGCTTTAACTTATATCTCCAATCTAGTTGCTGGAGGTATGACAAACATCTCCGGTGCTTTTAGTGAAGCGATCCCTCAATTTTCTGCGGCTTCAGATACAACAGCGAATATAATTATTTTCTTTACAGACGGACAAGCCACTGCAGGTATCACCTCTACAAACGGGATCCTTTCTCATGTCCGAGATCTGGTAAATACCTCCGAGACCAATATGATGATCTTTACATTTGGGATTGGTTCTTACGCTAATGAGCAATTATTAAACCAATTGGCTACAGAGCACAGTGGATTGACCGAATTTCTTGGAGATGATGAACTTGAAGAAAAGATCACGAATTTTTATTTGTTGATCCAGAATCCGGTCTTATTAAATACTGATATGTCTTTCTCTCCGGATATTGTAAGCGATGCTTACCCTTCACCATTACCCAACCTCTATATCGGTCAGCAAATGATCGTTGCCGGAAGATATTCGTCTGCCGATCTTCTTACAATAAATCTTAGTGGAGATGCTTTTGGTCAACCGATAACTTATTCCTATGATCTTAATTTAGCTGATTCCAGCATTGAAAAATATCAATTCTTACCTAAGATCTGGGCTAAGAAAAAAATCGAACACTTGATGATCGAATATTATAGTTATGGTGAATCAAGTACGGAAGCTTTGGAAATCAAGGAAGAAATTGTTTTATTAAGCTTACAATTTGGAGTAATTACGCCCTTTACCAGTTTTTCGGAATATTATAATACGAGCATTGAAGAATTTGATGAAGCAATGAACGAAAGAATGGTCTCGGCTTTTACGCTCCTTGGTAATTACCCTAATCCCTTTAATCCTTCAACCACGATCAAGTTCAATGTTGCAAATGAGGCTACCGGATTAATGAGGATCAATATTTACTCCGTTTCAGGAAAGCTCGTCAGAGTACTATTTATTAATGTAACCGGGGCAGGTAATTATGAAGTGTTCTGGAACGGAATGGACATGAATGGTAAATCAGTCCCTTCAGGTACTTACATCTATATCCTTGATATAAACAATACCTTATTAAGCGGAAAAATGACCTTGCTAAAATAAGATGATCATAATATCAATGAAATTTCTTTTGATATTCCCCATTAAAAGTTATAAAATTAATTTAACATAATTAATGGGGATATTAAATGGACATTCTATGGTTTAAGCTCATTTCTGTTCTGGTCATCTTTACCATCGGTTTATTTGCAGGTATTATCCCTACCAGAAAAACTATTACTCCAAAAGGGAAACAAGGCTTAATTTTGGGAAATGCCTTTGCCGGGGGTATTTTCCTTGGCGCCGGTTTGATCCATTTGCTTCCGGATTCAATTGAGAATTTCAATACGCTTGCCGGGAAGGTAGATTTCCCCTTCCCCACTCTTATCGCCGGAATAGGGTTTCTTTTTATACTCTTCCTGGACAAAGCTGCTTCCAAAGGACAAGATCATCATGAGATAGTAACAAAAAAAGAACCGGTTTTTCCATTTATTCTATATCTGGTTCTTTCGATCCATTCCATTATTGCGGGAGCATCCTTGGGACTGGAAGGATCGTTCTTATCTACCATCACTCTCTTTATTGCCATTATCGCACATAAAGGAGCCGCTTCTTTCGCACTGGGTGTCAGTTTAAAGAAAAACAGTATTGCTACAAAAAGACATATTATTACTATTGCCTTTTTTGCCATGATGACCCCGCTTGGTATTATTATTGGGACGATCTTTACGAGTGTACTTTCCAGCAATACAAGTATTCTGTTCGAAATGATCTTTGATGCTCTGGCAGCGGGAACATTCCTTTATATTGCTATCGCTGAGATCATCGGCGAGGTCTTTGAAAAACGCACTCACATATGGAGTAAACTTTTACTTATTTCGGCTGGATTTGGACTGATGGCTTTGATCGCTGTTTGGGCATAAAATATTTGGTGTTAGGATGTTAAATTCAGCAAAAAGGGTAGCTATCATGAAAACACATCTTTTAATACTTCTTTTACTTATAGCGATAGTATTTAGCTCATGCTTTCAACCGGAGGATGAGATCATTTCCGATGGTACGCAAAAGTTGATTATTGATAATGTATTTTATAAAAATACTTTAACCGGATGCACCATCCAATTTGATTATTATGTAACGGAAGACACCTGTAATGTTAGCGGTTTCGCTATCCGTTGGGATGCGCACCGTAGCGGACAGGAAGATTGGTACATCATGCAAAAATGCATACCTGGTACTCGCTATACCATTCAGCGTACTTTCCGGCAAAATGCAACTGTCGCTCCAATCGTTATGATGCAGGGCTATAAATTAAACGATTGCGAAACATATCCTAAGCTTATAGCGAGAGATACCTTACAAATCAGAACATCAATAAAAATATAGATGGAAAATTTAAATGATGTCAAAAGGAATATTCCGCTTTTATGAAGAATTAAATGACTTTCTCCCAAAGCATAGAAGAAAAACTACTTTTGAAGCAGAGTTTAAAGAGAAAAGATCAATAAAAGATATGATAGAAGCACTCGGAGTTCCTCATACAGAAATTGACCTTATTTTGGTAAATGGGAAATCAGTAGATTTTAATTACATTCTCCAAGATAGAGACCGAGTAAGTGTATATCCTGTTTTTGAATCTTTTAATATTACAGATGTTACCCTGCTTAGAAAAGTCCCACTTCGCGGGCACAAATATATAGCTGATACAAATCTTGGAAATATAGTTAAATATATGAGGATCCTGGGATTTGATTTATACTACGATCCCTTACTTTCCACTCGTGAAATAATTGAAATATCCAAAAAAGAGAACAGAGTAATACTAAGCAAGAGCAAAAAGCTCCTTAAATTTAAAGATGTAAGCCATGGAATTTTTATACGCCCCGGTACAAGTACAGAACAGATAAGACGACTCATAGATTACCTGGATATTAAAGATAACATAAAGCCTTTTTCAAGATGTCTTCGTTGCAACGCTCTATTAAAGAGCGTAGCGAAGGAAAAAATCTTAGATAGAATTCCTCCAAAGACAAAAGAGTT
>JAUVKP010000153.1 GCA_030596185.1 Fidelibacterota bacterium
AACACAACATTTGCATCATTTATAGTAGCATATACCGAATCAGGTAAGCCGGTCAAAGAAACGAAATTAGTAAATTTGACCAGAAATTTTGAACTAAGATCAGCATAATTACCAACTTTACTTTGATAAAGAGAATTACCCGAAGCATCGGCATTGAGATTTTTGATCCCGCTTATAATAGATTGATCGTAGGACAAAGTGTCGACCGTTAACGTCTTGTTCCCATAAGGAGTACGGAAAATGTTGTTGTCACAGGATGACATCAGTATTGTAAGAATAACTAAGCAAAAAAAAGCCAAAGTAATTTTACTTTGACGTGTAGTTGCGCTTGTAGTAGTTTGCTTACAGACTGTCGAGAAATTCATATAGTTCTTTTGCAATTGGACCCCAAAATTCTATGTTATTGTTAGAGGTGTTTATGTCGAATATTTTATTATGTTCCTTCTTTGAAGATAAAACTTCAGCAATATTTTTCTTTTTGAGAAGCGTACTTAACTTATCGTCTTTTTTAGAATTCAAGCGGATTACAGCATCTGAACAGGAAAGAGATTCCTGTAAAAGGGCAGCAGGATCAACGATGTCCTTGCTATTCTTAATATCGAATTTCTTAAGGTTATCTTCAGGAAATGAATAGAAGGATTCATCTGAACTGAGAACAGAAACGATCTTAGTATTGGCAAACCATTCATTATCTTTAAATATGGTTTTCAATAAAACGGGGATCAAAGCTGAGTGCCAGTTATAACAAAGAATGACATCCGGTTGCCAGTATAGACGCTCAAGTGTATTCAAAGCTGCAAAACTATACATCAGGTAGGTGTCAAAGACATTGCTGTTTTTTGGTTGTTGATAATTACTCGTAACCTGTTTAGTGATCTCTTTATAGTATTCAGGATAGATATTGAAATATACTTGTACTCTGGAATCGGGTATAAAAGCTGATTTTACAGAAGAAATTATTTCTTCGTTATTTATCTTAACTGAGATCTCTTTTAGTCGAATGACTTCACGCAGGATATATTTGCGCTCTGAAATATATCCGTAACGCGGAAGAAAAACACGAACATCGATCTTGTTTTCGTTAAAGATCTTTGAAGTGTTGGAGATAAAATCACCTTCAGTAGAGGCTGGAGTAAAGGGTGATACTCGTTTGGAGATGTTGTATATTTTCAGGCTCATTCACATTTACTTGGTTTTTGTGTATATAACACCATAAATTACAAAAATAAACCAGTTGTGTCAATCTTTTAACCAATTATATAAAATAGAATAAAACCCCTTGTATAAAATAGGTAAAACACCTAATAGGGAATGCTTTTTGTCATCCCGAGCCTCGAAGCTTCGGAGAGGGATCTCAAACCGCACAATTTTGTTAAATGTCTGAGATTTCTCTATTCATTTTCAGCCAAATGACTGAAAATTCAATCGAAATGACAGTTTGTATTACACTTACGCAACGGGTTTATAACAATAATTTTTCGGAAACCCGGAACAAATAATGAATAGCTGCATGAAAACATAAATGTTTGTACTTCAAAAAGAATATTCTTGCAAATATGGACAAAATATTTAAACTTCCATTATTAGATACAGGTGAGAAATGTCCTCTAAACTAAAAGATCAAAGTAATGCAAATCGATATCTACACAGTTTGTATATACTGTTAGCAACTGTTACTACTATATTCTTTTTAAAAGAATTGAGTAATATTTTTATTCCTTTGTTTCTGGCCATTTTCTTTTCTTTTCTTTTTGGACCCCTTGTAGATTTTCTTTCAAGAAAAAAAGTCCCGAATTTTGTAATTATGCTTCTATTGTTGATCATTGTATCCGTTGTTCTGTTCTTATTAGGCACAATTATTTATGCAAGCGTGAATTCATTTGCGAATGAATTTCCAAAATATCAAGATAAGTTGATTATTGCATTTAATGATCTGATGGTTCACCTTAAGATACCCGTAGAAGATGCTCAGTATTTTTTTAAAGATAAAGCAAATTGGTTCCAATTGGCTGACCGGATATCACTGCAAGGTTTAGTTACTTCAACCATGGGAAGTTTTCTTGATTTTATTGTAGCCTTGATCCTGATGATCTTACTTATGATGTTCATGGTTGCAGAAAGAAAGAATTTAAGTGAGCGTTTGGAAGCGGTACTGCTTAAATACAGAAGCAATATAAAGCCGGGTATTGTCAAAGAGATGCAGAAAAAGATCCAGACATATGTTTCCAGGAAGACGGTTATAAGTTTGGGAACAGCTATTTCGGCAATGATCATCGCTTCATTCTTTAAGATGGATTTTATTATCATAATTGGTTTGATCACATTTATACTGAATTTTGTCCCAAGCATTGGATCAATTATTGCAACGATCTTTCCTTTAACCATCTATCTTCTGCAATATGGTTTCGGTGGGAGTTTTATTTTTGTTACTATCTTGCTTATCACTAGTCAATTCCTTTTCGGGAATGTTATTGATCCGCGCTATTTAGGCCAGGGTTTAAAGCTTTCGCCTTTATTTATAATCGTATCATTGTTTTTTTGGAATTGGTTATGGGGACCGATCGGCATGATCCTGTGTGTTCCCCTGCAATCGATTATTGCCCTGATTCTGCAATATTCGGGAGGAGCGTATGTGGTGAGAGCAATGATGGGGGAAACCATATCGGAGCAAAGCTCCTTAAATGACGAATAATGAATATCGAACAATTGAATAACCGAAGTATATATTTTAGCCTTGATGGAGGATGGTCATCCTGAACCCCGGTGAGAGTGATGATGGGGGAAACCATTTCGGAGCAAAGCTCCTTGAATGACGAATAATGAATAATCGAACAATAGAATAATCGAAGATAAATTCGAAATTCAAGGTCTTGTTTCTTGGTTATTGTCTCTTGAATCTTCTATACTTGGTAAAAGCAATTATCGTTCAAATAGGCTTTAACATATTCCCATTCATTGCGACGTAATCCCCATTTTCCTATGACATTTGTTTTGTTCTTGCGAAGGTCGTGAAAATCCGAACCGCCTGTATAGGGAAGATCATGTTTTAAACAATGATCGATCAGAACACGTGAAAATGAACTTGTATGATTGGGGTGATAAGCTTCAAATCCGTTCACAGGTAACATTTTCATGACGTCGAAGGTAATTTCAGGAAGGAATAAACCGGGATGGGCAAGAATACTAATACCGCCTGAAGCTTTGATAAGTTCAAGAGCCTCGTCAAAATCAAGTCTGGCTTTTGCAACATAAGCGGGTTTGCCATCACCAATATATTTTTGAAATGCCTGATTAAAGGATTTAATGTAAGCTTTTGCGATCATAGCACGTGCAATATGCGGTCTTCCAAGAGTGGTCTCTGCAGGGTAATTTTTTTTTACTTCATCAATGGTGAGTGGTTTGCCCAATTCACATAAGCGTTCACATATCATCTCAATTCTTTTATAACGGACCTTTTGAAAATATTCAAGACGTTCACAGAATGCTTTATTTTGGTGGTCAAAGCCGTAAGCCAAAAGGTGCAGGCCTACCTTATTATATTCCACAGAGAGCTCAACTCCGGGTATGGCAATACCATTGTATACTTCTTTGAATTTATTAAAACCGCCAAAAGTATCATGATCTGCCAGGGCGGCAACTTCGATCTTATTTTTATGAAGCATATTTGCAATTTGTGTAGGGGAGTATTCACCGTCTGAGGCAGTGGAATGAATATGCATATCGGCAATGATAGCCGTATCAGTTTGGGGATCCGGAGGAGTGTTTGTCATTTTAGAAAAGTTGATTGTCATAAGGCATAAAGATATATGAAATGCGGGGATAAACAAAATGATTTTACTCTATAAATGATGAATGATCTGAATATTAAAATCGAAAAAGGTGAGATCTATTCCTTGCTCGGTACCAATGGTGCTGGAAAAACCACAACCCCGGGCAGAGTG
>JAUVKP010000257.1 GCA_030596185.1 Fidelibacterota bacterium
TCCGGTTTTGTTCGTCTGCTTTTCGGTGTTAAGAAGGGCACGCCGCTTGATCTTCGGGACTGGGATGCCATCCGCGCCTGGGCGAAAGAATATATACAGAAGGTAGAAAGTAGAAAGTAGAAAGTAGAAAAATATACAAAAGGCGTGAATACTCACGCCTTTTGTATTGTTATGTAAATATTTTCTGCTATTTATTCATCTTGTTTTTGAAAATATCCATGCCTTTGTTGCACCTTGTACCGCCATACACACCCCATGGTTCTCCATACTCGATATCATTGGTATCCACCTCAGTCACAAACATTTGATAGTAACCCCTACCGCTCCAAAGATATCGTGATGTGATAACAGGGTAATAATTATCTGTCACATCGCAAGTCCATAGGATAACCGAGTGAACCTCATCACCAAGATCTTCTATCCATAAGTCATTACGATAATCGTATGCTAAAGAATCACCTTCTTGATCGAATAAGTATAGTTCCATGTTAAAATATCCAAGTCCCTGGATCAAATAAGATCTGCCGGCTTTTGCCTGTATTTTATAATAATCTGAATCATTTTCGGTTAAAGTGTGAGATTGTTTAGTATTTAATCTAATACTTGTTGCATTTTCAATATCACCATCGGGCTCATATTCGTCAGCTTCAATATCTGTAAGCCATGTGTCTGGAGGTAAGGTACCATTATACTTTTCAAAAAGAATTTCCGAAACATAGGTTGAATCATAACTTATCCTCCAAACTAAATGGTTCCTATCCGTAAAATAGTAAGCAATATTTATTGAATCTGAATACCCAAACTCAGAAAAGTATAATGAGTCTTCAGAATAGCTGTAAGTCCATAAGGTATCACAATCCCAAGATTCCCAACCATTATTATAGATAATGATCAGACTATCAGTTATAGCTATTATCATAGCGCTATAGTATTGATCAACATCAGGATCATAGAGATCACTTGTTACAAAGCTGGTATCCTCTGTATTAATATAATCTACATATCCTGTTACTGTCCAGTTTCCAACAAGAGAATCTTCCGTTAAAAACTCAAAACATCCTGTGAGCAAAACACATAAAGCTACTACAATTCCCATTATACGTTTTTTCATATCAGTATCCCTTTCCATTGTTTAGCAAAACGAGTATGATCAAATTTACTTTGAATCTAATAACATATTTACTTATTTAAAATACATTTTATAACATAGGCTTGTTATGCAAGTAGCGTTGAAATTGTTCCAGCTGGATTTTTAAAAAGGATCACGTATAATTATCCCATATAAAAAGATAGTGAATTAAGCTTGAAATAAGTTTTTTGTGAATTTAACTTGTGCATTGAGTAAATAATTTAAGGAAACAGCATGAGCATAACATTAAAGATCATTGGAATTGCACTATTTTATATTATTACCATTGGTAGCGGCATCGTTATGCATAAAAAGGGATGACCCTTCAAACTCCTGCTGGCTATGGCACATAAAGCGATCGCACTCGTTGTTGTTGTCGGTACTATTTTATTGGTAAGAACTGCTTTTACAGAAGCGATACCAAGTACTCTCATCATCATCCTTTTTACTGTCTCTATGCTACTTTTGATCTCACTTTTTGTTACCGGAGCTTTACTCAGTGGAGAAAAAGAAATGCCGAAGGTCATTTTAGTATTGCATGATATCGCAACTTATACAGCTTCAATAACTATCGGTGTAATATTCTTTTTGATGTTCAAAAACTAGGAATTCCATATGCCTAAGTGGAAATTATTATTTATTTCTTTATTGTGCATTTCAATTTTATTTGCACAAAAACTTGAATTCGTAAATAACTTCGGCGATAATCCCGGACATCTTCGCATGTACAGCTATATTCCTGAGAATTTAAATACGGAGACACCTTGTCCTTTGATGCTAGTCCTTCATGGAAGCGGTCAGACGGCCTTTTCCCTGAGTCGGGCCAGCGGATTCAATAAACTGGCAGATTCATTGGGCTTTATCGTGATCTATCCCGATCAACCTTTTTATAATAATTTACTGACTTCTTTTTCTTTTTATATGCCGGGGAAAATGAGAAAAGATCAGGGCGAAACTGCTTCGGTCTATAACATGATCCTTTACATGAAAGAAAATCACAACATTGACCCTAAGCGTATTTTTATTACCGGGATGTCGGCAGGCGGAGCAATGTCCAATGTTATGTTAAATGCTTATCCTGAACTCTTTGCGGCCGGGGCACTATTTGCCGCACCTTCTAACTTATATGAAAATATAAATCCCGACCGTTCTCATCAACCGAGAATTGCCATCATTCAGGGAAAATACGATCTTACCGTCATTCCCAAAAATGCCGATCGATTAATGAATCAATGGCGCGAATTTCATCAACTGGACTCTGCTGATTTTCGTTATACCAAACGGTATCTGGGACATTCATTGCTTAGTCTAATAGAATATCCTGCACAGGGAAAAGCTAAACTTATTCGCCTGAATATTGATCGCACCGGACATCTTTTGCTTGTTGACCCCGGAAAAGCTATAAACCAAGGCGGCCAATACTCATTATTCACAAAGGATGTGAATTTTCATCTGCCTTATTGGATCTGTGAGTTTTTTGGGCTAACGGAATAGCACAGCACCCAAATAATATTTACTCGTTTCACTGATAAATAGTTTATATTCGATAAAATACTTCAATGCATGTTAAAGGAGCCTACAATGAAAGCACCAAATACA
>JAUVKP010000113.1 GCA_030596185.1 Fidelibacterota bacterium
AATAAAGATTCAAAAACATATTTATCTGCTTTTGCAATGATAAGATTTTCTTTTCTACCAAGATTGGCAAGAACAGACACACCTTTTGTTACATAGATCAAAAGATCCTGTAAGTTTGAAACATCCGGTGTTTTTCCACAAACACCCGCTATAGTACACCCGCTACCTTTTGCAGTTTCTTGGCATTGAAAACAAAACATACTCATTATATTCTCCTTTTCGCCCCGGAAAAACCGGGAATAAATGGTTCATTTAAATTATCCCAAGAAATTATGTGAAATAGTGTATATTAATCTGTAACATATGTTACGAAAATTGAACTTATTGGAGAAAAAATGCATCTTTATGAAAATTTTTCGAAAAATAAACTGTTCAAAGATGTGGAAATATCCACTCTGCGTGAACTTTTAGAGGAAATCAGTTATAAAAAATCAACTTACAAGAAAAACGACGTAATCGCACTGGATGGTGATGTTGTTGTCGGGCAGTACCTCATGCTAAGAGGTAGCGTCAGGGGCGAAATGACCAATTATACCGGCAAGGTCGTTAAAATTGAGGATATTGAAGGAAATCAACTACTTGCGCCCGCCTTTTTGTTCGGTGCCGATAATCATTATCCCGTGGATATAATTGCGAACAAAGAAAGCGAATGTATTTTTATTGAAAAATCGTCATTTTTAAAATTGCTTCATATGAGCTCCGTGGTACAAAATAATTTTTTGGATATTGTTGCCGGTAAGACTCAGTTTTTATCAAGCAAAATAAAATTCCTAACCCTTCAGCCAATCAAGGGTAAAATTGCCGATTACCTGTTGAGGCGAACGAGGCGAAGCTTGCTGAACACCATTGATCTTCCTTATTCTCAGGATAAATTGGCAGATTTGTTCGGGGTGACACGCCCGGCTCTGACAAGGGCATTAAGGGAACTCGATCAAAGCAAGATAATTTGCGCAAAAGGAAAACGAGTTTGTGTTTTGGACAGAGGCAAACTGGAAGAATTTGTGCAATAAAAGCTATTTTTTTACTTGAATGTCTTTCTTATAAACGATCGTATGATATGGGAAGGGTATTTCAATGCTTTCCCGATCAAAGCACTCTTTCACGGATTTTAACACGTCACATTTCATCTCAAAGGCACTATCGTTCCCCCTTGCCCAAGCATAAGCGCGAAGTTTCACGGCAAAATCCCCAAGCTCCGTTACACGAATGATCACGGCAGGTATATTATTTTTTTTCTCGCTGGCTTTCCTGTTATCAATGAAATTCGGATGCTTTTCGATCTCAGTCCGTATAATAGAAATAGCCTTATCGATGTTTGCATCATAAGCAATACCGAATTCGATGTGCTTATTGATCTTTTTATCGCTGATATTGCTATTAATGATCACTTCCTCACTGATCACACTGTTGGGGATGATAATGCGGCGGTTTTCATAATCTCGGATAATGGTATGACGTAAGGTAATTTCTTCAACGACCCCCATTTTATTATCGGAGAATTTTAAAGTATCATCAATACGGAAGGGTTTGAACATCAGAATAAAAAGTCCGCTGATAAGATTGGAAAAAGTTTTTTGCAAAGCCAAACCAATAAAAGCGGCAAAGATTCCAAAGCCCGCAAAGAGTGCTTTTCCAAAAGAGCGCAAGGGTGGGATGTAATAAAATATGAAAATTATCGCAGCAGTAAAAATAATAAAAGAAATGGAATTTTTCAAAAAAGAGAAATTAGTTGGATCTGCCTTTAAGCGTTTGGAATATTTCACAATAAAAACAGAGATCAATTTGCGAAGAATAAATGATAGAATAAATGCAGTTGTTATAATAGCTGCGATTACGATCGCATGTTCCCAATTCAACCATTCCACAGCATACTCCCTTGTTATTGCAAAATATAAAACAAATATAAGGCAAAATGGAAAACAATTCTTTAATAACAACCCAAATAATTGAATATTTTTCACCCTCCAATTTTCGTGCTGCACATCACACCCTCAGATTACAACTATTATCAGAACACAAAATGGTATAAATTTATCACCATGGAAAAAGAAACAATATATCGCACATCATTTACACCGTATTTAGAATTATTTGAACCAAGAACAGCCTATATTTCTGAATTAAGATTACAACATGCCTGGAAAAATTCACTATGGAAACAGACACGATATGATACAAGGGGAAGAAAAATCCGAATTTTAAGTCCAGGTCGCCATAACCACAGTGATGGTCCTGATTTTCTGGATGCAAGAATTATGCTGAATGAAAAATTACTAAGCGGAGATATTGAGCTTCACCACCGGGAATCTGATTGGTATGCCCACAAGCACCACCTTGACCCCAACTATGACCATTGTATACTACATGTTATTTTTCATACACCAGGAAGCTCTGCTGAAGCCCGCTGCGCAGCCGGAAATATTTTATCAACATGCTTTGTGTCGCTCGAAGAAGTTTTAAATATTGAACCACCCGGTTCATGTCGTATTTTTTCTCCCGAAAAGGCAGAGTATTTCGACCTTTTAAAAAAACAGGGATGGAAAAGAGTTAATAAAAAAGTACAATACTTCTACGACAATCGCTTACGTTTTCCCGGTAATGTAATGCTATATTGGGGATTATTTAAAGCTTGTGGATATCGTTATAATGAAGAAAATATGATCAAGCTTTTTGTTCGTTTTCCTTGGGCGGCGTATTGTGATGAGCTTTTAAGCCCACGGGATATAATTCCTATATTGAATGAACTGGCTGGGTTTTCATCTCGATATCCCGATCAAAGAACAATTCGTTGGACCCATTCTCGTACGAGGCCGGCACATTTTCCAGAGAAGCGTGTTTTATGGCTCGGAAAGCTAATGACCACATATTATCACGCCTCACTTGCGGATATTCTTTATGAAATTTGCTATTGTAAAGGAACTTGTGATGCCATGAAATCAACTCTTTTTGATTTGCCAGAGGTAAAACCCCCCGGTATAGCATTACAGAAAGAAATGTTCATGAATACAGTATTACCCTTGTTGGAATCCATGCGCAAAGAGAAGAAAGATAAAGAACCGGTATATTCTTTGATAAGAAAAAAGATCGAAAATTGCACAATTACTCAAACCTACGGTATAGTAAAGCGTTTTCATGACCAACATGGCATAGATGCCAAAGATGGGCGACAAAGAAGTTGGCTGATCTCTCAAGGTGTTTTAAATATTCACGATAATTACTGTTCACAAGGTATGCAATTAAATTGCCCTATTTGTCTTATGGAAGAGGCTGAAGATATCTTCCATAAATAAATTTTTCATAGTTTCATTTATCAAATCATTGTACATTTATTGATATGAAAAATATATATACTACCGAAGAGTGGGCGGCACTAAAAGAATATATTAGGGAGCGGAAACAAGAAGGACAAAAATTGGTTTTCACCAATGGATGTTTTGATATTTTGCACCCCGGTCATGATGCGCTTTTGGCTTTTGCGCGCAGACAAGGTGGTATGTGTGTGTTGGGTTTAAATACAGATTTAAGCGTTAAAAAATTAAAAGGACCAGGTCGTCCGATAAATTCTGAAAGAAATCGCGCTCAGAATCTTTTAAAGACAGGGTATGTAGATGCAGTTGTGCTCTACAATGAAGAGACGCCCCAAAAGATCACAGATGTTTTGGAGCCGGATATTTTGATCAAGGGTGATGATTATAGTATAGAAACTATTATTGGGGCGCCTGAAGTCACAGCCCGGGGTGGAAAAGTATTGGTTTTCAAAAGAGTTCCGGGATATTCGACCACAGAGATCTTGCGCAATGAAACAAAAAACAATGAAACAAATAGAGGATAAAGGTGTTTGGTCTATGATGAAACAATATACAAAACCATACATTCTTGTGATCATACTTATTCTAATAGGGAACGCCAGCCTGCTTTCCGCCGAGAACATTCTAAAGATCTTGGCTGGATATGGCAGGGATTCAGTAGCCACTTTTTCAACACAAAATGCACAGGCAGAAGCCGCAAAAGTTTTTAATTTAATTTTAGAGCCTGATGGAAAAGTAACTAAAGAAAAAGCCGAACAATATTTAACAAACACAAAATCTTCAGCTATGAAAGCATATCTTTCCGTGATGTTGGCTGATTATGCCTTTATCAACAACGGTTATGAAAGCGGTTTACGCTATCTGAAACGTGCTGTTGATGAACATGATCCAATCAGAAACGACAGCTATTATCGTCTGGTTTTAGCTCGTGCTCAAAAAAACATAGCCGAGTCACCCGGGAAAACAGAAAAGAATAAAACAAGTATTCTTGCCGGGCACAATCCAGCGGTGATCAAGGCAAAACCGGTTATTAAAAAAGTAAAACTTGATTCAAATCCAAAGCCAATTGTAGCAATTGTAAAACCTTCAACCGAGCCCCAAAAAGAAGGGATCACCACTCAGCCTGAAAAAGCAATCAATTTTAGAATTCAAGTAGGCGCATTTTCCGTTAAAGCCAATGCTAATAAAAAACAGAATTATTTTAAAGAGCGTGGTTATCCTGTGGTGATCACCACAAGAGAAATTACCTCGGGGTATTTATATATTGTCCGGGTTGGCGCTTATGAAACATACAATGAAGCAAAAAGTGCTTTGTCAAATCTGAAATTAAAATACCCTTCAGAAGATGGGATCGTTATTAAAGTGGCGGGAAAATGAAAGCTTTCCGTTCACTCCTATTGTTTACACTTTTTTGCACAGGAGTACTTTCTGCCGTAGTGGGTGATTGGACGTCCTATGGATCTCA
>JAUVKP010000103.1 GCA_030596185.1 Fidelibacterota bacterium
GACATATTGCTCCTGAAGCTGCTGCAGGTGGAACCATTGGAATTATTAAGGATGGTGATATTATTTCTTTAGATATTCCTGCAGGCAAACTTGAAGTAAAATTGACTGATGAAGAAATTAGGAGCAGAAAAGAAGGCTGGACTCCCAAACCACCTCGTATCGATTATGGTGCATTAGGACGATATGCTCTTATGGCGCAATCCGCTTCAAAGGGTGCGATTACAAATATAAAATAATACACATCTGTAGAGACGCAGCATTGCTGCGTCTTTACAAAATAATGATTATTAAAGGAAAATTCATGAACGGCTCGCAAATTGTCATTGATGCATTAAAACAAGAAGGTGTTGAAACACTTTTCGGGTATCCCGGTGGTGTGGTTATTCCCATTTTTGACGCACTTTTTAAAGAAAAAGAATTGAATGTCATATTAAATCGCCATGAACAAGCTGCGGTACATGGCGCGGACGGTTATGCGCGTTCAACGGGCAAAGTTGGTGTTGCTTTAGTAACATCGGGACCCGGAGCAACCAATGCCATTACAGGAATTGCAACAGCTAAACTTGATTCCGTACCTATTGTAGTAATCAGCGGACAGGTAAAAAATGGCTTTATTGGTACAGACGGTTTCCAAGAAGTAGATATGTCCGGGATGACACGTACGATCTCAAAGCATAATTATCTTGTCAACGATATAGCTGATCTACCAAAAGCCATGAAAGAAGCTTTCCATATTGCACGAACCGGTCGTCCGGGTCCTGTCTCGATCGATATTCCCGTTGATGTCCTGATTTCAGTGCTTGAAGATTATAAATATCCGGAAGAAGTCAAATTACCGGGCTACAAACCTACGATCAAAGGTAACCCAAAGCAGATCAAGAAGCTTGCTGATACGATCCAAGCTGCCGAAAAGCCCCTATTTTATACAGGGGGCGGTATTGTTGCTGCAGGAGCTGAAAAAGAATTACTCACCGTAGTGGAAAAAACCAATATTCCCTTTGTTACGACCTTAATGGGATTGGGCACATCGGATGTCGATCATCCTTTGTTCCTTGGGATGCCCGGCATGCACGGACGCTATGCCGCCAATCACGCTATGATGCAATGTGATTTGCTGATCGCGGTTGGTGCACGTTTTGATGATCGCGTTACCGGCGATCTCTCACGCTTTGCACCTAAAGCTACGATTGCACATATCGATATCGATCCTGCTGAGATCGGCAAGAATATTCAAACGGAGATCCCCGTAGTGGGTGATGCAAAACATGTATTAAAAGAACTTGGTAAAACCTTAAAAGCCCGTCCGGCCAATGGCTGGTGTAAAGCTGTGACTGCCTGGCGGGATGAAACTCCTCTTAGCTATTCTCAAAAACCGAATAAAGATCTTGCTCCGCAACATGTAATTGAGCGTATTAGTGAACTAAGCAAGGATGATGCGATCATCGTAACGGATGTAGGACAGCATCAAATGTTCGCAGCTCTTTACTATCAACATAAATCACCTCGCTGTTTTCTTAGCTCGGGAGGGTTGGGAACAATGGGTTACGGCCTTCCGGCTGCAATGGGCGCCTCTCTGGCATACCCTAAGCGCCAGGTTATCGGCATCATCGGTGATGGTGGATTCCAGATGAATATTCAGGAATTGGCTACTTGCGCCATTAATAATATACCGGTCAAAGCCATTATTTTGAACAATCAATATCTTGGAATGGTACGCCAATGGCAGGATCTTTTCTGGAATAAAAGATATTCAAAGGTTTGTTTGAAGCAAACCCCTAATTGCCCTCCGAATTGTCAGGGGCCTAACCCGGATTGCCCCGAGGTTTACCGGCCTGATTTTGTGAAGGTCGCGGAAGCAAACGGCGTTAAAGGACTAAGGGCATCCAATGTGGAAGAACTTGATACCGTACTGAAAGAAGGATTTGCACATCCCGGGCCCGTGGTTATTGAATGTATCGTACGAAAAGAAGAAAATGTCTATCCAATGGTACCCGGTGGAAAACCAATTGATGAAATACTACTGGGACCTGAAAAGGAAGAAGCATGAAGACCAAACATACAATTCGTTTAAAAGTTCTAAATACCGTGGGTGTCATGGCACGTATAACCGGATTGATCTCCCAACGTGGATACAATATTGACAGTATCATGTCCACACCGACTGAAATACCTGAAATATACAGTGTTCATCTTGTTTTAACTGAAACCGAAGACAAGATCGAACAGATATCAAAACAGTTGAACAAGCTGGTGGATGTGGTAAAAGTTACTGATATTTCACATAATAAGAATTATATTGTTCGTGAGTTCATTATGGTGAAGATCAGCACCTCAAAGAATCGAACGGATCTTTTACAATTGATCGATCTTTTTAGAGCCAAAGTTTTGGATCTGGCAACGAACTATGTTGTGATCAGTCTGACAGGTTCACCCCGGAAGATCAAACGTTTTATTGAAGCCGTTCAACCTTTCGGGATACAAGAATTAGACCGCAGCGGCGAATTCGCGGTTTTGGACGTTTAAGAGTTGAAACGTTGAAGTGTTGAAATGTTGAAACAAAAGAAAAAGAATATATTTTTCAACGATTCAACAAAAATCAAATTGAAATGCGTATTTATTTGTCATCTCGACCGAAGTGAATGTAGCGGCCTGTCCGCCGAAGCTTTATGCGAAGGCGGGAGAGATCTCAAACTACACAATATTTGAAATGTGGTTTAATAAAAGTCAATGAAAAGAAGAAGTTGATAGTTGAAAATAAATATTCTATTGTAAAACATGATTAGCCCCGGGTTTTAACCCGGGGATCTATGATACAAATAAATCGGGGTTTTAACCCCGGAAGAGGATGCCGAATGGTCGAGAGTTGAAGACAGAAAAGTTGAAAGTTAAAGAGTCGAACTACAATAAAATTCTCATTCAACATTTCACCGATTCAACACTTCAACAAAACAAAGAGGATAGGAATTATTTTTAAATAAATGGTTTAATAAATACTTATAACAAGTTAATAATCAGGAGAATAAAAATGTCAATGGAAATGTATTACGACAAAGATAGCAAACCGGAATTACTGAAATCAAAGACTATCGCCATTATTGGTTATGGTTCTCAGGGTCATGCACAGGCACAAAATTTAAGAGACAGCGGTTATAATGTTATCGTTGGAGAATTGGAAGGTACCGATAATTATAAATTGGCTATTGAACATGGTTTCACTCCCCTATCAGCTAAAGAAGCTTCAGCTAAAGCTGACGTTGTTCAGATCCTTTTACCCGATGAATTACAGAAAAAAGTTTATGAAGCAGATATTGCCGCAAATATGACAGCAGGCAAAGCCCTTGTTTTTTCACACGGATTCAATATTCACTATGGACAGATCGTGCCCCCCAAAGATGTGGATGTCTACATGGTTGCACCCAAAGGTCCGGGGCACCTTGTTCGTCGTCAATTCGTTGAAGGCGGTGGTGTACCGGCATTGATCGCTGTTCATCAGAATGCAAGCGGTGATGCCCGCGAAATGGCTCTTGCTCACGCATGTGGAGTGGGTGCCGGGCGTTCTGGTATTATTGAAGCCACTTTCCGTGAAGAAACAGAAACAGACCTTTTTGGTGAACAAGCCGTTCTTTGCGGCGGTTTAACAGAATTGATTCGTGCAGGTTTTGATACGCTTGTAGAAGCCGGTTATAAGCCTGAAATGGCCTATTTTGAATGTCTGCATGAAGTTAAATTGATCACTGACCTGATCTTTGAAGGCGGAATTGCCAATATGCGTTCATCGATCTCCGATACAGCTGAATACGGTGATCTGACTCGTGGACGTCGTATTATCACTGAAGATACACGTAAAGAAATGAAGAAGATCCTGGGCGAAATTCAGGACGGTACATTTGCTAAAGAATGGATCCATGAAAATGAAACCGGCCGTCCGGTTTATACCGCAATAAAAGAAAAAGATGCTGAACATTTGCTTGAAAAAGTGGGTGCCAGGATCCGCGGTATGATGAGTTGGTTGAAGAAGTAAGACGTGAAACGTAAGACGTAAGAAGTAAGACGTGGAGTAAAGACCTTCCGGGTTGACCGAACAGAGTGAGGATCCCGGATGGTCGGAAACGAGTTTGAATACTTTTTGACCAGCCAGCACCTGTTTTAAAACAGTCGAGCTGGCAGGTCTAATCAAAACCCTAAACTCCTAAACAATAAAAATAGGTATTATGACACCTAACAAAAAAATATATGTTTTCGATACCCTTTTGCGCGACGGAACCCAGTCTGCAGAAATTTCCTTCTCTCTGGAGGATAAGCTGCGCATAGCTCAGGAACTTGATGGTTTTGGTATTGACTACATCGAAGGCGGATGGCCGGGATCAAATCCCAAGGATCAGTTATTCTTTGAGCAAGCAAAGACTATAGAATTCAAACATGCAAAACTAGTCGCTTTTGGCAGTACTCGCCGTGCAAAATACTCTGCGGAAAAGGATCCGAACCTAAAGGCCCTTTTAGAGGCTGAAACACCTGCTGTCGCTATTTTTGGAAAATCATGGACATTGCATGTAAAAAAAGCACTCAAGATATCACTTGAGGATAATATTAAACTTATTTCCGATTCCGTGGCTCACCTTAAAAAGAATGGAAAAGAAGTCATATATGATGCAGAACATTTCTTTGATGGGTACAAAGATAATCCTGATTATGCTCTTAATACATTGCTTGCAGCTGAAGCAGCCGGTGCAGATACCTTAGTGCTCTGTGATACCAATGGCGGAACGCAAACTCTAGAACTTATCAGAATAGTAAAGAAGGTTTTAAAAAGCGTAAAGACTCCGGTTGGTGTACATTTACACAATGATTCGGATATGGCCGTAGCGAACACCGTAGCGGCTGTTAATGCCGGATGTGTCCATGTTCAAGGTACAATAAACGGATATGGGGAACGTTGCGGTAATGCAAATCTCTGTTCTGTTATTCCAAATCTTCAGGTCAAAGGTAATTATCAATGCATTCCCGATGATCAGATC
>JAUVKP010000145.1 GCA_030596185.1 Fidelibacterota bacterium
TTAATCCGCTTGATGCGATCAAACGATCAGTAAAATAATAATAGTAGCTGAGCATCGTACCCAATTCGTGATAAGCTGAAATATCGCTTAAAGAATTAACATACCACTGAGAGAGATTGAGATTTACATCTGCAAAGAAAGCTGAGAAATTCAGCCCCAAAGAAGGTTGATGTCCAGCAGGTGCAAAACCCCTAAAAGTATAGCGTGTATAAACATCTGCACTGGCACTGAAAAGTACTTCTGACAATGCAAATGAAGTAAGTGTAGTTAGTGCAAAGACAAGGACTAATATTCGTTTTCTTATCATGAGCTAATTTTAATACTTAATTGAATGAAAATCAATGTACAATACACATACAGAAATATTTTTAAACAGAAACGAAAAATGCCGACACTTGGGGTCGCGTCGGCATTTTTCTACACAGGAGGGAACTTGAAATATATAATCAAGTTGTTTTAACTTGTTCCACTCAATATGATGAATATCAATTGACACATAATTATACGATATTTTTTTTCATCTGTCAAACAAAAAATACTTTGTTTGAACATATTTAGGGCTTAACTTCACAAGCTTTTTTGAATAGGTTGAAAAGGTGTTATTTCATGATTATTGCTATTGATGGTCCTTCCGGATCAGGTAAAAGTACCACAGCAAAAGCAGTGGCAAAAGCCTTGGCTTATACATATCTGGATACCGGTGCGATGTATCGTGCCGTTGCTCTTGGTGTTTTACGCTTAGAGATAGATCCTTTTAATGATGAGCGTGTAGCTAAAGTTGTGAATAACATGGCGGTATCTTTCAGGGGTGAGGATGTATTTCTTAACGGTGATGATGTTAGTAAAATCATTCGCTATGAGGAAACAAGTAAAGCCGTAACACCTGTCTCGGCTAATCCAGCCGTACGCGAACTCTTGGTAGAAAAACAACGAGAGATCGCGGCGGATCATGATATTGTAATGGAAGGCCGGGATATTGGCACTGTCGTATTTCCTAACGCCGACTACAAATTTTTTCTTGTTGCTGATCCTGATGTGAGGGCAATGAGACGATTGAAAGAAACGGAAGAAGATCTAAGCTTGGAACAGATAAAAGCTGATCTTCTGCGCAGAGATAAAAGAGATTCATCTCGTGAATATTCTCCTTTGAAAAAAGCTGAAAACGCGATCGAGATAGATACCAGTGATTTGACATTTGATGAACAAGTTGATAAAATATTATCATGTATACAAACCAAAGAGCCAAAACATGGAGGAAAATGAATGGCTGAAGAGTTGAAAAACGTAAAACCCGTAAACCCTCAGGAAGACGTCGAAACTGTTGAAGAGACTGTTGAAGTTAAAACAGACGATGTAGAAGAAGTAAAAGAACAGGTTGAAGAAGTAGTTGAAGAGACTAAAGAAGCTGAAGAAACAGTTGAAGAAGTCGTTGAAGAAGCTATAGAAGCAGTAGAAGAAACTACAGAAGCAGTAGAAGAAACTGTTAAAGAAGTTGTGGAAGCAACTGAAGAAGTAGTTGAAGAAGCTGTGGAAGAAGTTAAACCTGAAGAACCGGCAGCTGAGGCTAATAAAAAACCTGCTGGAGACATTTATGATCAGATTCGTGTTATAGAACGCGATGAATTGATTACAAAAGCCAAAGAAGAGATCAATCCCGAACTTGAGAAAATGTACGAAAGAACATTAAACAAGTTCAGTAATAACGAACGTGTTAATGGTCATGTTATCCGTATTACGGATAAAGAAGTTGTTGTAGATATTGGTTTCAAGTCCGAAGGTTTGATTCCCGTAGATGAATTCGGGAACAACATTCCGGAACTTGGAGATGAAATTGAAATATATGTTGATAAGATCGAAGACCGAAAAGGTCAATTGATCCTATCAAAGAAGAAAGCTGACTTTCTCCGTGCGTGGGAACGCCTCAAAGAAGTTCATGATGCTGATGGTATCATTGAAGGTTACATTGTCAAACGTATCAAGGGCGGTATGGTCGTTGATCTTGGTGGTGTTGAAGGTTTCTTGCCCGGTTCACAAATCGATGTTCGTCCGGTTATTGATTTCGATGCTTATGTTGGTAAAAACATGGAATTGAAGATCGTTAAATTGAACGAAGCTCGTAAGAATATCGTTGTCAGTCGCAAAGAAATTCTTGAAGAAGCCCTTAAAGAAAAACGTGAAGAACTGCTTAGCCAGATCCAAGTAGATCAGGTACTCAAAGGTCGCGTAAAAAATATTACCGATTTTGGGGCTTTTATTGATCTTGGTGGCGTTGACGGTTTGCTTCATATCACAGATATGTCATGGGGACGCATCAAGCATCCTTCTGAAATGCTTTCCATTGATGATGTTGTTGAAGTTATGGTCATTGACTATAATACTGAAAAACAACGTGTATCTTTGGGTGTTAAGCAGCTTGAAGCACATCCTTGGGAAGATATTGAACAAAAATATCCCCTCGACTCAGTTGTTAAAGGACGTATTGTTTCCATTACTAACTACGGTGTATTCGTAGAACTTGAAAAAGGTGTTGAAGGCTTGATCCATATTTCAGAAATGAGTTGGACACAGCATATTAAACATCCTTCAGAGATCTATCAGATCAATGATGAAGTGGAAGCAAAAGTTTTAGCCATTGATTCACAAGATCGCAAGATCTCTCTCGGTGTAAAACAATTACAACCCGATCCTTGGGATGAACTCGGAAAAAAATATGCTCCGGGTATGAAGGTTAAAGGTATTGTCCGCAACCTGACTCAGTTCGGTGCTTTCGTTGAGATCGAAGAAGGTATTGACGGATTGATCCACGTTTCTGATCTTTCATGGATCAAAGTGGTTCGCCATCCGAAAGAAGTTCTTCAAAAAGGACAGGAAATTGACGTTGTGATCCTCGAGATAAATAATGAAAACCGTAAGATTTCTTTGGGTTACAAACAACTTGAAGAAAATCCTTGGGAAGTCCTGGGAAATAAATACAAGTCAAATAAGATGGTCAAAGCCTCAGTCTTGAAGATACTTGATAAAGGTATCATTATGACTATCGAAGGTGAAGAAGTTGAAGCTATCGTTCCTTTGAATACAATGTCTAAAAAAGACAAACGTGATTATACACGCGGTATCAAAGTAGGCGACGAGTTGGAACTTCGTGTCATTGAAGTTCGCCAGGAAGATCGCAAGATCGTGCTTGCCAGTGAAGATCTCGGTTTATCGGAAGATGATAAAGATATCGTACGTGTTATGGGTAAACGAGCAGATGTAACACAGAAACTTGAGATCCCGGATGATCTTCTTTCTAAATTTAAAGCGAAAGAAGAAAAAGCCGAGAAAGCTGAAAAGGCCGAGAAAGCTGCAGAAGCTGAAAAAGCCGAAAAAGCTGTAGAAGAAAAAGCTCCTAAAGCTAAGAAAAAAGCAGCAGTAGAAGAAGCTTCCTCCGACGCCAAGGCTGTGGAGGACAAGCCTGAAGAAGAAGCAGCTCCGAAGAAAAAAATCACAAAAAAAGCGGAAGTAAAAGCAAAAGAAACTGAAGAAGCTCCCGCAGAAGAAAAAAGCGAAGAAGACAGTAAATAAATACTGAAATCTATATGATAAAGCAGAGCCATGTGTCAATTGACATATGGCTCTTTTACTTTTAAGTGTAAATATACGATATTTCCGACAAATTATATCACAATTCCACTATATTATTGACGAATCACAATCTATTATGATGAAAATGCTTGATATTTTATTTTAAATTGTGAAATTGAAATATTATCCTTAAATTTGTTAAATTTAGGGTAATTATTATGAAAAAATTTATACCAAAAATTATCGTCGCTATTTCCGCAGTGATCCTGTGGTTTCTCATCGTATCAAGTCAGACATATGTTGGGGTGATCGAGCTACCCTTGACAGTTTATGAGCCAAGAGCAGAAAAAACCTTGGGTCAAGTTCTACCTCAATCTGTAAAGGTGCGAGTTGAGGGTTCCGGTCGTTCGCTGTATTTGCAACGATTGTCTCAAAAGTCTTCTTTGATTCTCGATGTTGGTACTATTGCCAATGATCAAAAAATTTCTTTAAAAAGCTATTATCAGGAACGGCCCAATCAAGTTATGCTACAATCCGAAATGAAATTTTTAGAAGTGGTCTATCCTGATAGCATTGATGTCTTTATAGACAACAAAGTTGAAAAGATCATTCCGGTAACGATACAGTCTGATATTTCCGTTCGTC
>JAUVKP010000159.1 GCA_030596185.1 Fidelibacterota bacterium
ACACAGGTATCCAGTAAATATTTCATAATTCAATGTCTCGATCTGAATCTTTATTTCGATCCAACTCAAGTCCATATAAAGGGGACTCCTGAAAAAATGTAGCACAAAGACTGCGTTTGTATTCAAGTCAATGGTATCTTATTTTAACAGTACGATCTTCTTTGATTCAAATTGTTCACCGGCAATCATTCTAATGATATATACTCCTGACGACAAATTACTACCATTTAAAAGTACTTTATGGTTCCCCGCTTCTTGAATACCTTTGAACAATGTTTCAATCCGCCTACCATTTATATCAAAGACAGCAAGCTCAATATTGTTGACAGCTGATAGTCGATAATTAATAGTAGCAGTTGGGTTAAATGGGTTAGGGTGAACATTCAACAAATTGTGATCATTGGGAATATCCTGTACAATATTTGTTTCTACAGAATTATACGAATAACAGTAAGTATTATACTTACCACTCATTCCTTTTAATACCATTAGCTTATCAAATCCATCTCCACAAATATCACCCAAAAAGATTGTTTTAGTATACCCAACAGATGTCGGTTGCGCATTGGGTGGAAGAACACAGTCAATAATATCGTTTAGTTCATTATTCCCAAAAAATACTTTAAAACTGTTGTCATATATACACCAGTCGTCATAGCCATCGCCATTCACATCTCCAGGTGCAAGATTATACCTCTGAAGCAAAGAATAATCAATTTGAGTATTTAAGATATCGTTTGCGTAGGCAATGCCATTGTTAATTACCTGTCCAGCACTATCTCTATGATCACAAAGGAAGGCTTTGTTGTTATTATTTGATACATCTCCTAGGTCTTGTAGAATACGACCATAGAAGAATGTATCAACACTGCTGACAATGCTGTCAATGCAAGAATGACCAAAATATATGTAAGTTAAATACTTTTGTTCTTCTGGTGGAGCCCCAAAATTACTATCACTACAATATGTAATCGAAAAATCATCATATCCATCATTATTAATATCGCCTAATCCATTATAATTTCCCCAATAAAAACCCACGCTACTTGTATCGGTATATTCAAACGGTGGTGTAAATATTGCATTAGGTAACCATGAAAGAGTATCACCACCTAAATACAAAAACATTTTCCCAACGGTTGAGCCTGATGGCAACATGGATGGCTTTGCAATATAGCTACCCTTATCCCAAATTGGACCACAACAAATATCGTCATAACCATCACCATTGATATCACCGATTTTCTTAATATCACTATAGTATGCATAATATGCAGTTCCATTTATAAATGTACAGCTGTCATCCGGTATAAAGTCAAAAGACGGCCCTCCATGCATCAAAAAGATAGTTGGCTCTTTTACATGGCCCCTATTATTAATATATGTCTTCAAATATGCGATATCACTATAACCATCTCCGTTTACATCACCCACCGGTCCGATACGATGTGCCTGTATGGTATGATCATGTGTAAAATCAATTAAATCAGAACCAAAATATATTTGAACACTATCACGGGGATAGAATTCATTTTCATCATAAAAAGTAAAAGCCCAGTCATCATAACCATCGGCATTAATATCACCCAATGCAATCGGATCCATCATAGAGCCTTCTTCCATTGGCGGTATCATTTCGTAGTTTGCGATGCAGTTTAAAGTATCAACAGCCAAAATTGGAGTAAAGAAAAATACAATAATTACAAACAAACGTCGCATGAGTTAATTCCTATTGCTTATTTTTAAATATATAATATAATACCAAGTAATATTTAGAATATCAAGTTGAATATTTGCTTCCGATTTCTTATTGGATTACTATATCTCTCATCTTTTATCGTGTATATCTTTTTAAAGCATTTGATAAATTTTTATACAATAATTATTAAATTTTTATTTCTGTATTAACTTTACGCAACATCACCGTGTCTAATGCATGGAAACCAAAAAATATTTAAAGATGAAGGAAGAAAAATGAAAAAACTTTTTATCGGACTTATGGTCGTTACAATGCTGATCCTGAGTTCATGCGATTTTGGCGAGTTGACCGGTGGTTGGAACACCAATGACGATGGTGATGACAATGTTACACTCGTAGAACTCATTGAAGCCGAGATCCTTGCCGAAACTGATGTGGATACTGCAATCGAAGAAGAGATCGAGATTGAGATCCCTGAATCATTTGCCAAAGCAGCCCCCGGACCAAACGGTAATAGCCGTGGCAGACGACGTGTTAAACTCATGGTGAAACAAGCTATCGATAGTGTTGACGTACAACGCGATATTGAATACACTACCGATGATTCAGCATTGGTAACCTTGACAAAAACACTCTTTGGAACCATGCTCATTAACCAAACAGATACAGCTATTGTTGATACACCTGAGGTCTGGGAAAAATCCTATGAATATACTACGACCTCTTACATGCAGTTCGTTCAAGTTGAATGTGCTGATTCATGTACCAATGATTCAAGCGGTACAGATACAACAAATCTCAGATGGAAACTTGTTGCCAAAAGTATTGAAGCCGGCGAAACGGCAGGTATCCTAAACACGATCGAAAGCGTTACTCTTGATTCCGATAATGATTCAACTATGTTGGTCTTTGATGACACGGAAGCACTTTATGAAGTTATTCGCGGACGCCAGAACTGGGGTTCATATCGCGGTCGTCCGGGCTCACAGGAAACAGAAGTTTATGTCGCCATTGATGGTTTAGATGATGTAAATGTTCTTGGTTCAAGCGGTCGCTATTTTAAACTCTTGGATGACGGTGTTGATTTAGACATGACAGCTGATGATAATATTTTCAGCGGTACTATTTTACAAGGTCGTGGTCAAAGCAGACTTCGTGTTCGCATGCTTACCACAGCTACTTTTTTAGACAGGGATGCACCGGTTGAACTTATGACTTGGTTCCTCCCCGTACGTTAGTCCTTTTTCCCCCTTTCCGGGTTTATATAGAAAAGGCGTCTGTCAACTGACAGACGCCTTTTCCTTATCCCTGAAAAAGTACCTGTCATCCTGAGCGAACCCCGATGAATATCGGAGGCAGTCGAAGGATCTATTTATGATACAAATATGTTTTCTTTGACATGAATAGATGCTTCAGCTTCTCCGCCAGCTGGCGGATACGTTCAGCATGACAGAAATGTTAACCTTACCCTCATCCCCGTGTCTAAATAGTGAACAAAATATATTTCTCATAGATGCATAGAATCCTTCTTCCCCCTTCGGGTTTTAATAGCGGTCTTAACGACTGCCATTAAATTAATTGGGAACTATTAACGATCTCTAATGTCTAATAAAAGAAAACAAATTATCCTATTACCCTCCCCGGGTATATATAGAAAAAGACGCTCTCCCCGAACGTCTTTTCTGCTTTATATAGAAAAGAAGTACCTGTCATCTTGAACGAAGTCCCGACGTAAGTTGGGACGAAGCTGAAAGATCTATTCATGATTCTAGAGTAATATCTGTGATCTTCATGTAAGCTCTACTGAGCGTAGGCTGAAAGGATATATTCATAATATAAATATTTTTTTCTTTGACATGAATAGATGCTTCAGCTTCTCCGCCAGCTGGCGGATACGTTCAGCATGACAAAAAAGAACAGGTTTATATAGAAAAGAAGTAACTGTCATCTTGAACGAAGTCCCAACGTAAGTTGGGATGAAGTTGAAAGATCTATTCATGATTCTAGAGTAATATCTGTGATCTTCATGTAAGCTCTACTGGGCGTAGGCTGGAAGGATCTATTTATGATACAAATATGTTTTCTTTGACATGAATAGATGCTTCAGCTTCTCCGCCAGCTGGCGGATACGTTCAGCATGACAGAAATGTTAACCTTACCCTCATCCCCGT
>JAUVKP010000053.1 GCA_030596185.1 Fidelibacterota bacterium
GTTACGGTTCATAAAAGATAACGTTTAATTACTTAATAGGAGGTTTGTATGAAACAAACTAACGTCATCATTATGGGTGCCGCAGGAAGAGATTTTCACAACTTTAATACCTTTTTCAGAGGTAACGAGGACTTTAATGTCGTTGCATTCACTGCAACACAGATCCCCGATATCGACGGACGGAAATATCCGGCTGTCCTTGCGGGTGACCTCTACCCCGAAGGTATCAAGATCGTGGATGAATCTGAACTGTCGGAACTCATCAATGAACATGATGTCGATCAGGTTGTGTTTTCATATAGCGACGTTCCTCACGAAGTAGTTATGCATAAAGCAGCATTAGTAAATGCTTGTGGCGCTGATTTCATCATGATGGGCGGAAAACGGACGATGGTCAAATCGACTAAACCCGTTATCGCTATTAATGCAATTCGAACCGGATGCGGCAAATCCCAAACCACACGACGCGTGGTTAACATTCTCAAGGACATGGGACTCAAAGTAGTCTCAATTCGTCACCCCATGCCATATGGCAACTTAGCCGAACAAGCAGTTCAACGCTTTGGCTGTATTGATGATTTAAAAAAACATCAATGTACCATTGAAGAGATGGAAGAGTATGAACCCCACATTGCAATGGGATCTGTGATCTATGCCGGTGTGGATTATGAAGCTATTCTGCGCGAAGCGGAAAAAGAAGCTGATGTGATCCTTTGGGACGGTGGAAATAATGATACTTCATTTTATGATGCCGATATCATTATAACCGTTGTCGACCCTCATCGACCCGGTCATGAAGTCAACTACTATCCCGGTGAAACCAACCTTAGAATGGCTGACATTGTTGTGATCAACAAGATCGATACAGCAGACAATGACAACATTGAAATGGTTCGCCAAAGTATACGTGAAGCCAATCCGAATGCGCTTATCGTTGATGCTGCATCTCCGATCACTGTTGAAGATCCCAGCGTTATTTACGGTAAAAAAGTCCTCGTGATTGAAGATGGACCAACATTGACCCACGGTGAAATGGAATACGGTGCCGGTATGGTAGCCGCTGTCAAATTCGGTGCGAAAGATATTGTAGACCCTCGCCCCTACACCGTAGGCAGTATTACAGATACTTTCAAAAAATACCCGGAGATCGGCGTATTGTTACCCGCCATGGGATATGGTGAGCAACAAATGAAAGATCTTGAAAAAACAATTGAAAACACTGAATGTGATGCAGTGATCATTGGTACACCCATTGATCTGCGTCGTGTGATCAAGATCAAAAAACCTACAGTTAGGGTTACTTATGATCTTCAGGAAATCGGACAACCGGATCTGAAAGTCATTTTGAACGAAAAGATCCCCAACATTAAAAAATAGGTCACCATGAAAGAACAGACACTTGCTTTGATAAAACCTGATGCTATCTCAAAACGCTTTCAGGGTTTAATTATTCACGACATACTGGATGCCGGATTTGAGATCAAGGCAATGAAAATGCTTCACCTATCACAAGATCAGGCAAAAGCATTTTATGAAGTTCACAAAGGGAAAGACTTTTACGAACCGCTGATCGCATTTATGACCAGCGGTTCTATTATTGCCTTACACCTGGAAAAAGAAAATGCAATTGTGGATTACAGAACATTAATGGGAAAAACTGATCCCGAAGTAGCGGTTTCTGGAACCTTGAGGCATAAATATGCCGAAACAACACGTCGTAATGCCGTTCATGGCTCAGATAGCCCCGAGAATGCGAAAAAAGAGATTGCCTTTTTCTTTTAAAAACATGAAATTACCTTACTAATGTATAATTGGAGGTTCTTATGAACAAATCCATTAAGCTTATGCTGGCAGTGCTAGCTTTTTTCATGATAATAGGATGTTCCGGCAATCAGGGTGTATTGGTAGGCGATACCGTAGATATTGAAAATTATAATCGCCCCTTAAATATTGTCAAATACCAATGGTCCTTCGACACTAAACCCCCAACTTCAAGACTTGATCCGCGAGATTTTATTCCATCCAACTATCACCCGAACGTAACATTTATTCCGGACGTGCCTGGAAGATACATCGTTCGTTTAACGATGATCAATAATGAAGGAAGCGTTCTTCATAAGAATTTTATTTATACAGCAGATCGCCAACCGAATTATCTGGTTAATATTGAAGAAAAAAAACCAGTGAAAAAGGTGAAGACTGTAAAGACTACTCCTCAGGCTCCCAAAATTATTGAGATACCTGTTGTGACTGAAAAAATCATACTTACAAAGACTACCGTCACCAAAACACCCAATGAATGGCAGAAAGCGCCCAAACCGGGACAAAATCCTGAAGAGATAGAACAAGAACCGGCCTATTCAACTGAATCCGTAACAGAAGTTATTGAAGAAACAAAAGAGCCGGTTGTTATGGAAGGTGAAGAAGTTGTAAGTTCAGCCACAATTGCTACAATCAAAGTCAAAACAAATGCAAAATATACTCTACAAGTTTCAAGCTCAACTGTTGAAGTTTATGCCATTGAACTTAAAAACAAGTTGATAGCTGAAGGTTATGACTCATTTATTCAAAAAGCGGAAGTTGAAGGTCTTATGCGATATCGTATTCGTGTAGGTCATTTTACAAGCTACGATGAAGCCAAAGTTTATCGTTTAAAAATGCTTGATGAGACTGATTTTGAACCTTGGATTGACAAGATCAAATAGTCTAAATCAAGTATTTAATATACTCTAAATTTCTACGTCAAAACACTTGACTAAAAGTATTTTCTATCATATCTTTGCAGGCTATGAAAATTTTGCTATCACAAATTTCTGTTGATAAAACGCTCTTTGATTTTACGGGTAATAAGGATGAATTCGATATCCCCGAACTGGCTGATAATGTATCCGTCCATGTTTCGGTTTATCAGTCTGCAGAAAGCTATACTTTCGCAGGCAATATCTCAACAAAATTGAATCTGAATTGTGACCGATGTCTTGAATTATTTGAAAAGACTATCAATTATAACTTTGAAGTAATTTATACTTCCGAAAAAGAAGTTGATAAAGATGATCACATCATGTTTCTCCCTCCTCAAGAGGTAGAGATAGATCTCAAGCCTTATGTGTATGACACGATCATGCTGAACATACCTTTTAAAAAAGTCTGTTCAGATACTTGCAAGGGCATGTGTGCTTCTTGTGGAGAAAACCTTAATCATCATGCTTGTACCTGTAGCAAAGATAAAATTGATCCCAGATGGGATTCTTTAAAAGAACTGAAGAAAACGCTTGAAAGTGCGGAGGAATAATGGCCAACCCAAAACGAAGACTGTCACACACACGTGGTGCTAAACGTAGAACTCACTATACATACAAAGCATCAACAGTCTCAACCTGTGAACATTGTGGACAACCGAAAATGCCCCATCATGTATGTCAGCATTGCGGTTATTATAAAAATCGACCGGTTATTACACCAAAAGAAAATTAATTTAATATCCGCAGTTAAACTATAAGGACGTGTAAATTCGTTCTTATATTTTACCTGCCGTATTTTATTATGGTAAATATCCTTAATAAAATTAAATCTGTATATTTCTCCTTCTTCCCGAACAAGCCCCATAAGCTTGCGAAGAAGGTTTACGGCGTTTATGCTTATAATTTTGATGATGAAGATCTTTTAAAACAGGCCTTCACACACACTTCCGCTATTGATTATGAAACTCAAACCAAGGTTGATTCCTATGAACGACTGGAATTTCTTGGAGACGCAGTTATTGAAATGATCGTTACACGCTTTTTATTTGAACAATTCGCTAATGCAAAAGAAGGTGAATTAACACAAATGAGAGCAAAACTGGTAAACCGTACTACTTTGGCTTCTATTGCCAGAGGATTACATTTTGGTCAATTCCTTCTTTTGGGTAAAAGTGGAGAGAACGATAACCTTAGAAATTCTTCCTCAATTTTATGTGATATTTACGAATCATTCATTGGTGCGTTATACCTTGACGGTGGTTTTAAAGCGGCTTATGATTTTACATATCAGACACTCCTATCGAAACACAAACGTCTCTTACCCGCTGCTGAAATACAGAATTACAAAGGGAAATTGCTTGAATATTGCCAACAACATGGCATGGATATGCCCAAATTCGTAACAACTCACGAAGAAGGCCCTGCTCATGGGAAATACTTTGAGATATCTGTTATGGTTGGTAAAGATTGGTATGGAACGGGTTCAGGTACAACAAAAAAAGCTGCCAGTCAAAGGGCAGCTCGTCAAGCACTAACAACTTTAGCTGATTCAGATCAAGAACAGCCTCTTAAATTATCTAAATAATTCATTATCTCATTTCTTGTGCTCATTTTCAATATCTTATGTAGATGTTGTTCAGCATCTTTCTGTTCACATGTATTGATATGATCTTTAACTGCACCGATATAACTGGGTGCAACACTCAATCCATCCACTTTCATAGCTGTAAATAAAACTAATGCTCGGTATTCTGATGCCATTTCGCCACAAACATATGCGGGTATACCTGCCTGATGCGTAGCTTCGACAACTTTCTTGATCATTTTGATAATAGCCGGATCATAATGATTATAAACATCTGCAACCCGTTCATTACCTCTGTCAACGGCTAAGGCATATTGCGTAAGATCATTTGTCCCAATTGATATAAAATCAATTTTATCAACAAAATTTTCAATGTTCATAACTGCAGAAGGTGTTTCTATCATCATCCCTATTTTAATAGACTTATCATAGGGAATCTTTTCTTTATCAAGTGTTCGTTTAACATTTTCTATAATTTTCAAGCTTTCCGTCAACTGTTCAACATGCGTGATCATTGGAATTAATATTGATGCTTTCCCAAATGCCGAAGATCTCAGGATAGCTCTTAGTTGAGTTATGAAAACCGCGGGTTCATCTAGACATATCCTAATCGCCCTATAACCCATGAAGGGGTTTGATTCAAAACGAATATCCTGATCCCAAAGAGCAGACATCTTGTCGCCGCCCAGATCAATAGTTCGGATAACCACTTCTTTATTCTGCATGCCTTCAGTAACCTGGCGATACTCATTAAAAAGCTCTTCTTCTTCAGGAAGATGCTGTTTCATAAGATAGAGATATTCAGTTCTATACAGGCCTATGCCGTCGCCGCCATACTTTTTTACATCTGCAATTTCAACAGGAAGACTAATATTTGCACCCAGTTTAAACGCGTAACCATCCTTTGTGACAGCTTTTTTATCATGAGCAGCCACAAATACTTTATCACGTTTATCTAACTCGCTTATCTCACGGGCATATTCATCTAATAATTCCTGACTTGGCTGAACAAATACTTTACCATGATCGGCATCAAGAATACAGGTCTGACCAGATTCGATATGTTGCAGAGCTTCCTTTGCTCCGGTGATCATTGGAACCTTCATCGCCCTTGCCAATATAGCTACATGAGATGTTTTGCCGCCAAATTCAGTAATAAATCCTATTACATTCTCCGAGACAAGCATCATAATATCCGCGGGATTTAGATCCCGTGATACAAATATTGTGGGCTTGTCAATGGTAAAAGTTGATAAGATCGTTTGTTTTGAAATTAAAGCAATTAATACACGTTGTTTAATATCGCGAATATCCGAGACTCGCTCCTTGAAGTATTCCGAATCATGGTCTTCAAGCAATTCAACATATTGATTGACAACTACTTTGTAGGCAAAAGCAACATTAACATGATGTTCTTCAATATATGCTTGAACTTCTCTGAAGACCTCTTGATCTTTCAGGATCGCAAGTTGTGCAGATATAATATCGCTATATGAAGCACCTAGATTTTTCTCTATCTTTTCTCGAACTAATTCCAGCTCCTCGGTGACCATGTCCTGAGCTTTCCTTAATTTCGCCATCTCTTCTTCGATCTTATCGGTCGAGATCATCGTACGGCTAACTATAGTTTCCTGATTTAGCTTACGAACATAGGCCGTACCAATAACGATACCCTTGGACGCGTTAAGTCCAATAATACTATTTATTTCTTCATGCTTAGCCATTGTTTAACTGCTCTTACCCATTCCAAAATGATCATTTACTAAACTTACAAGTGTGTCAACAGCTTCATTTTCATCCAAACCTTGAGCTTCTATTGTCAAAATAGCACCACATTCTGCCGCAAGGACCAGCAATCCCAAGATCGATTTACCGTTAACTTTCTTTTCGTCTCTGCAAATAAATATCTCTGATTTAAATTTCGCTGCTGTGTTTACCATAGCAGTTGCGGGACGAGCATGTAAGCCCTGTTTATTTAATATTGTTACTTGTCTAGATACCATTACTTTTTCCTGTCTATGATAAATTCAACCATACTGTAGAACATTTCTTGGCTTCCTTCCGGAAGCTCCTTTATCAATTCCTGAATAGTAACATGCCGTAATGTAATATGTTCACGAATTCTATCAAATATAAAATTATTTTCAAGAATCTTTCTTGCAACACCTACACCATGCTGTTCGATGTGCTCAACGCTGATACTTTCAAGAAATTTATTCCATTCCACTTGATCCATTTCTTGTTTTGCATATAGATAAGGGTACGTCTTCTTTTGTTTTATTAGATCTGACCCTAATGTCTTTCCCATACTTACACTATCTGAAGTCAATTCAAATAGATCGTCCTGAATTTGAAATACAACACCTAATTCCAGAATGATCTTCTCTACAAGTATTTCATTATCCATGTCCTTACCTACGAGCACAGCTCCAATCCTTGCAGATACAGCGAGTAAGGACGCAGTCTTTTTTTCGACCATCGTGAGATATTCGGATAATGTGACATCTTCACGAGTTTCAAACTCCATATCTAAAGTTTGTCCTTCACATACAACGGTCACAGCTTGTAAGATCATTGACATGATCCTTGCGTACAATTCTGTATCTTTAACATAGGGATCCAGCTGCGCAAGTGCTCTTGCAAACAAAGCATCTCCCGAAAGTATGGCCAAATTTTTATTCCATTTTGCATGAACAGTTTCCATTCCATGGCGTAGCATATCTCCGTCCATTATATCATCATGCACTAGAGTGAAATTATGTACCATTTCTATACAAGAAGCTGCAAAAAAAGATCTTTCAAAGGAGATATTTCCAAGTGTGTAAGCGGTTGCTGCAAGAAAAGCAGGCCGGAGCTGCTTACCCGGATGTTCCAAAATATAATGGATCGGGTCATATAGCGAAACC
>JAUVKP010000251.1 GCA_030596185.1 Fidelibacterota bacterium
ATTAATCATTTGAACTCTATCCAAAAACATTTCCAATTTTACTCTGTTTTCATAACTCCGAAGGAGTTAAATATGATCTCCCCGGGTGAAACCCGGGGTTATTTACTTTAACACAATCCCCAACCACAGCTTGCCGGTCGAAGCTCAAAGAGCGTAGGTTGGCGTGGTTGAATATCTTTCGCCTTACAATTTATTTTTTTAATTTTTAATTCTTAACTGTTTTTCCTATTTTCATCTACTTGAAAATACACAGGAGCAGAAGGAAATGAATCTAAAAACCAAAATCGCAAAGATATCAACGGAATCTCTGATAAAAGAGATCATCTACATATTATCTGCCGTTTTAATGATGGCTGCACTTTCACGCATTACAATACCGCTACAACCCGTCCCGGTTACGGGACAAACGCTGGGTGTTTTGCTAACGGGAATCATGCTCGGCCGAAAACGAGCTGTTGCCGCCATGATCACATATATTGCAATGGGAGTCATTGGTTTTCCGGTATTTGCAAATGGAGCCTTCGGTATGGCAACTCTTATTGGCCCCACCGGCGGTTATTTACTGGGATTTATACCTGCTGCTTATGTTATGGGTTATTTGGGTGATAAAGGATGGTACAAAGGTATTGTAACAGCACTGCTAAGCTTAATTATTGGACATGCGATCGTGTTTACTTTTGGACTTCTGTGGTTAACAAATTTTGCAGGATGGTCAAATGTTTTGGCTATTGGTTTTCTGCCATTTTTACCGGGTGCTGTAATCAAGACATTGGTGGTATTTGTATTGATACCAATAATTCGCAAGTAAATTTCAATTGACTCAAAGGGAAATTTTCTGATTGACTCAATGAGATATATTTCAACTGACCCAGTGCGATATATTTCAACTGACCCAATGCGATATATTTCAACTGACCCAATGCGATATATTTCAATTGACCCAATGAAAAAAACGCCTTCCAATCGGAAGGCGTTTTTAATTATTATGTATTAATTTCGAAACTGGCACTTGTCGTTCGTAGCTTTCTTGACCAGCGCTGCACCATGCCGTAGCCACGATACTTCGGGGCGTAGGTTGGAAGGCTTGCCAAAGTTGGTAGCGTAGTGTGGACCGTCCCCTACAATACCTATAATCAAAAGACCTTTCGGTGAAAGGTCTTTTGATATTAAATGCGAATATTACATTCTCACATTTTTGTCAGCTTCGATCAAACCTCGTTTTATCTCAACGATCTCGTCTGATAAGACATTTTTCAAGCGATGCAAATTAAGGGAACGCAATGCCAAATGTGCAGCGTTCTTGGGATCGATCACCGTTGCGGCCGGTGTATTTGACGGCATTATCAACGATGAATTGATATTCACCATCATATCGACCTTATCGGCAAATGGCGGACAAGAAATAACCGGACAGCTTAAATTCGCCGCCAAGGCTCCACCCAGTCCGTTCGAACGTCCTGCAACTGCAATAACCGCAACAGGTTCTATTGCATGATTATATTCTTTTGCCAATCCCAATATAGCTTCACCGTTCTTATGGGCGGACATGATACGCAGATCGCAAGTGATATCATATTTTTCGATAATATCTTTCATTTTTTTTGCGTGCGCCATATCGGATTCAGATCCCATGACAATAGCCACAAAGCCGTCTTTCATCAGTCCTTCATCTTCCAGGCAAGCGGCAAGATAATGTTCAGGACGGCAGACATACAATATATCTTTACCGGTAATCATCCGATAAATACCTTCATATCGGCGCACTGTTTCTGCGACGATCTCTATCGGAAGGTCCATGGGGTATTTCCCGTCTTTCTTATTTTTCATCAAATAATTACGCACAAATTCTTTATCTAATTGTTCAACTGTATCAGGATTTTTTTCGTAATCTTCAGCTGACCAAAAGCGGGATGAATCCGATGTATGTATCTCGTCGATTAGAATAACATTTCCATCATTAATTCCAAATTCATATTTCGTGTCAACAAGAATAATACCGCGTTTTTTAAGCAATTTAGAACCACGATCAAATAGTTTGACTGCATATTTTTCCATTTGCGAATAGATATCTTCAGTTGTCCAACCTTCTTTCAACAATTGCTCACGGGATATCTCACGATCACTATCTTCTTTAGTCGTTGGTGTTAAAATAGGAGTTGCAAAAGCATCATTCTTTTTCATTCCATCAGGAATGGGAACACCTGATACATCGCGCAGTCCTTTTTGATACTTACGCCAAGCCGAACCGGTAATATATCCACGAACGATCATTTCAATTTTCACAGGTTCGGCTTCATGCACAAGCGATGCATTCGTTCCGATCGCTTTGATCAAATGATTGTCTACGATATCGCGGGTTTGTTCAAACCACCAAGCTGCCAATGAATTCAACACGGCACCTTTACCCGGAATTCGCGTGTTCAAAACAAAATCAAAACTCGATAAACGGTCTGTGGCTACTATCAAGCGACGTTTTGCATCTACTCTGAAGCTGTCGCGCACTTTACCTGTGTGGATCTTTTTGATCTGGGGACTTGAAATTTCTTTCATATGTCTCATTTATTTATCTCCTGCTGTTTTATTTTTGACTTGATCATTATTGACAGGATAACAGGATTATCAGGATAGCTAATATCTTGTTAATCTTTGCTATCTGTTAATACTCGTACTTTTCGTCGAATGTCAACTTTTTGTTTTCCAAAATTTATTAATAAACCAAGCTCGAGGCCCGTAACTTTTAAGTAGTTAACCAGTTGTACTTCATGTATTGGAAG
>JAUVKP010000176.1 GCA_030596185.1 Fidelibacterota bacterium
AGATCCGCGTCTTTACCAACTTCTATAGACCCTTTTCTATCCCAAAAGCCATATCGTTTTGCCGCATTTTCCGAAACAACCTGCAAAAATCGCGATAAGGGTAGTTCCCTTTTTAAATACCCCTCGGAATACAAATAAGGAAAAATCGTTCCGCTACCGGGTATGCCCGAATAATCTTTCCAGGCAGAGCCCGTGTTCTTTTGTGCAGCAGGAGACGGGGCATGATCAGAGGCAATGAAATCCAATGTACCATTCGTTAGGCATTCCCATAACACGTCTAAATTTCCTTTATCTTTCACAACGGGAACAGTTTTTAATGCTCCACCTATTGTTTCAAAATCTTTAAAGCTAAACTCCAGATAATGAGGTGCTGTTTCGCCACTGACATTTTTTTCGTCTTTCAATAATAGGGCAGCATCACCGGTTCCGACATGGACGATATGAAGCTGTACTCCTGTTGCTATTGCAATAGAAATAGCTTTCACCACGGCAAAAACTTCTGCAGATTCGGGACGGGAGCAATAAAAATTAGCCCAGCTATTACCCTTGGCTTTTTCAACTCTCGTTAACTCCTGCACGATCCCCGGATCTTCCGCATGCAATAAAACGGGACGATTCAATGTTTTTGCTTTTACTAAAACCTTTTGGAACTGTCCTAAACCTAATGCCCCAAACGTGTCCATTCCTGAAATAAAGTAGGTTTTAAAGCCCATGACAAATTCTGCTAGTTCCGCCATATTTTTTCTATAGTCGGCCACCATCACTTGCGATGAAACTCCGCCGAAAAAACCGAAATCAACAACAGCTTTTTTAGAAACAATCTCTAATTTAGATCTCAAATTTTCCAAACTTGTCACAGGGGGAATTGAGGTGCAGGGCATATCAATGATCGTGGTCACACCACCCGATGCCGCGGCACTTGTCCCGTGATAAAAATCTTCCCGATCCGTATAACCTGGTTCATTAAAATGCACATGCGGATCAATGGCACCGGGAAAGACCTGCAATCCTTTTGCGTCAATAATATCCGGTCCATCTAGATTTTCACCTATATAAACAAGTTTCCCCTGATCTATTTCTATATCAAGGGAAATTAGTTCATTGCGATTAGGCAATGCGATTTCGCTGTTTTTTATTATCATTCTATTTTCTGTGTTTGCATAGCTCTATAAACTTTTTCGGCAGTGAATGGTGCTCCGTACATACGAACACCAATAGCATCATATATGGCATTTGCAATCGCCGGTAAGGGTCCGTTGATACCTATTTCAGACACCGACTTGGCGCCAAAGGGACCGGACTCTTCGTGAGATTCTACAATAAATGTCTTCATCTTCGGAATATCGGCAGCCGTGGAAATTTTATAAGATCTGAAGCTTTTGTTTAAAAGATTTCCCTTATCGGAAAATATATACTCTTCTGTCATGGCATAGGAAATTCCGTTCACGGTCGCACCTTCAACCTGACCTTCCGCCAACTGAGGATTAATTGCCTGACCGCAGTCAACAGCAGATACAAATTCCAGCACCTTCACTTCACCGGTCTTGGTATCAACTTCCACCTCCGTTGCCTGAGCCATAAAGGGTGGAGGAGATTGTTCCACGATCTCCGATGCTTCCGCCTGGATCTGAAATTGATTTTTCGTGTAAAGCGAATAATTGCAAATATCACTGTAGCTGATTGATTTGTTTTGTTTCTTATCGAAAACCTCAGATGCTTCCACATAAAGATCGGCAAGATCCGAGCCCATCATTTCGGCCGCGACCTTTACTATTTGGTCTTTAATTTTTGTAGCACATTTTTTAACCGCGCGTCCGGACAAATAAGTTGTTGACGAAGCATAAGCACCAACATCAAAAGGAGTTCGATCCGTGTCAGATGAATAAGGGATCATCTTTGCCAAAGGCACGCTCAAAACTTCTGCGGCAATTTGCGCCAAAATGGTGTCCGATCCCGTACCAATATCGGTCGCACCAATATTCATATTAAACGATCCATCCTCATTCATTTTTATATAAGCCGCAGCCATGTCGATCAGAGGAATAGCCGAACCCTGCATTGAGACCGCCAAGCCAACACCGCGAACCTTGTCACCGTTCGTGATCTTCTTGTCGTGCTTTTTATACCAGTCAATTTCTTTGATGCAAATATCGATACATTCATCCAGCTGGCAGGAATTCACATATTGACCTACGCCGTCTTTTCCTTCACCGAGTGCTTCAAAAACACCGGATGTTTCACCGACTTTTATATGATGTTTCTTGATGTATTCCGGAAGATCAACATTCAATTTTCTGGTCAATATATCAAGATGCTGATTCAGCGCAAAGTAGCCCTGTGTCGCGCCATAACCACGATATGCGCCCCCAACCGGGAGATTTGTATAAACAGAGCGACCGATAAAATGCAAGTTCTCAATTTTATTAAATAAGGGTAAAACCTTTGAACCGCAATTTGAAAGTACGGTCAAGGCATGCGACCCATAAGCACCGGAATTCAAGAGCGAGTCCATTTCAAGAAAGGTGATCTCGCCACTATTTTTAACACCGGTTCTTAAGCGGACACGAATCGGGTGACGTGTGCGACTTGACTGAAAAACTTCGGCACGAGAGATCACCAGTCTAGCCGGACGTTTATGTCTAATCGTGACCAATGCCGCCAGTGGTTCAAGAAATACTTCTTGTTTGGATCCAAAACCACCACCGATCCTTGGTTTGATTACACGAATCTTTTGCAAAGGATAATCACAAGCCTGGGCAACAATACGACGCACATGAAATGGCACCTGGGTCGAAGAAATAATAACTAAGCGACCCGTTTCATCAAAATATGTTTTGACTGAATGCGGCTCGATGGTACAATGCTGTCCATAATGAGCATTATAAGTTTCATCAATAATGAAATCGGCTTCTTCCTCGCCTTTTTTCATATTACCAAAAGCGATATCAACCTCGGCGGCCAGGTTCTTTTCGGGTACATATTTTGCACCAATGGGATAAGCATGTGAGGCATCATGTAATTTGGGAGACTCCGGATCCATGGCTTTTTCAGGATCAAATAGAGGTTCCAAAATTTTGTATTTTACATCTAATAATTTTGCTGCCGTATGCGCTATCTTGCGATTTGCTGCAACAACCATAGCAACACGATCCCCAATAAAACGCATGGTAGAATCAAAGATCAAACAATCATAGGGCGAAGGTTCCGGAAAACCTTGTCCTGCGGTTGTATGTAAAATATGTTTCACATTTTTATAATGAAGCACATCTACCACGCCCTCAATTGCAAGAACCTTTGAATCATCTATATCCAAAATTTCAGCAAATGCATAAGGTGAATAAACAAGCTTACAATAAAGTTCGTTTTTCATTTCAAAATCATCAACGAACTTGCTTTCGCCTGTTGCGAGAAATAATGAATCGATCTTCTTTTCAGATTTTCCGACTGTTGTATATTTTTTCATAATAATTACTTTGTTTGAAGTCGTTTTGCTGCCAATTGCACCGCTTCAATGATCTTCACGTAGCCGGTACAGCGACAAAGATT
>JAUVKP010000225.1 GCA_030596185.1 Fidelibacterota bacterium
ATGGCAAATCCAAAAACCATGGTACTGATAATGATTGCAAATAGAACACTTAATAATCCGGTACTTGATTTTTTCATTGGTATACCTCCTAATGTAATATAGCGATTAATAATAAGAAACCTTCCTTGCTTTTCTGATACTGCCCAAACACAGAGCAGTTGGCCGAATAGCCGGGCGAGATTGTAGAAATCACATTCTATAAAGCAACAACCATGCCAATATAATTCTATTGTATATGTGGTTGTTATCTTTAAAGAAACGGTCTCAAGCACATGTCTCACAAAGGTTTAAATGAAACATTTCTGTATCATCTGTATCACGAAAAAATGCATTATTTTGCGAGGACCACGAATATGATCCGGACACCGAGGCAAATCCATCCCTGAAGTGACGTTGATTGAACTTGTTTGCGAAATAAGACAATAGACAACAAACTAGACTAACCGTAACATTTTAGCTTTTTGAAAATATTATCGTTTGAAACCAGCTTGTTTTAAAGAACTAAACTGTTACGACTAACCCAAATTTCTCATGAAGAATTTATGTTCGCATAAATTCTTCCTATATTGCAGGGAATAACTCATTATGATATTGATTTTGGAAAAAAAATTATTTTGAAATGTGCCATACATAATAAAGAGATGCGCTACGCAATTATCACCAACCCTGTTTCCGGCAAAATGACTGTGGACCAGAAACGTTCCGTACTGGCGAAAGCCGCAAAGATTTTAAATGCGGAAATACACGGGCTGGATTCCATCACAGCGGATGATCTTTGTCAATGCGCTCGGGGGCTTGCCAACTATTGCGACGTACTTGTTGCCGCCGGCGGGGATGGAACTTTTTCAGACATAATAAATTCTATCGATACGGCCCAGACACCTATTGCCTACCTCCCTCTAGGCACCGGTAATGCCATGCGGCATGCTCTTAAGTACAAAGGGAATCTGGCTGATATTGCAATGCGCATTAGAGAGGGCAAGATATGTGATTACGATCTAATCAAATGCAATAACAAGAAACGTGCGTTTACAGTATCGATAGGTCTTGAAGGCACGGTCATCCGGCTCCGAGATCAATATGTCGCCCAGGGTGCCACCGGCTTCAAAGCATATTTCAGAGCTGTTTTAAACTCGTATTTCAAAGAATATAAGCGGGCCACTGCCAGGATTACCATTGATAACAAAATATTCGAGGTGAAAAATCTGCTCAGCCTGATGATAGTCAAGCATCCATACTATGGTTTCGGAATGAAGGTTGTGCCAAAAGCCCGGTTCGATGACCGAAAACTACATGTCTTCTGCATTAATTCGGGCCTGTTTCAATCTGTCATCGGAGCTGTAAGCGCATTTACTATTGGCAATCAGATCGGTCAATATCACACTGGTCGGCATTTGAGTGTAAAGTTGGATCGGCCCTTGGTCATGCAAAGTGACGGGAATGAGGGTTGGGAAGCTGACGCGTTTACCTTCTCAGTGCTCCCAAATGCCATAAAGATCAAATGCTAAGCTGATCTTACAAATAATTTGAGCGATATGGAACGTTCATGCAGAACGCACATAATTTCTTATCAAATATATACTTGTATTTTTCTCATGATAAAATATTTCTATAATATATGGACAATTAATTCAAACTACTAAAAGTTTTGCACATTCTGCACTAACGTCCCATACTTTACCCATCCAAACGCAAGTAGAACAACCTCTTTTAGCAAGGACGGCTTGAGCATCCAGGCCAAGGGCCTTCAACCCGGCAAAGTTTATACGGTCTGGTTTGTAAATATGAAACCAAAAAAACATGAGATAGGAGCAGGCAACCCTCCGTATATGTTTAAAACGGATTCCAATGGAAATGGCATATATGAAACCCAACTTTCCGAATTACCGTTCGGAAAGTGGGACATGCTTATGATTGTGCTTCATCCCAACGGAGATCCGACAGACATGAAAAATATGGTGGGTGCCCTGTCTGCCAAGATTCCGGAAAACAGATAAACCGGATCAGCTTTTATGATCAGGTAAGCTTCGACAGATCATTTAATCTACTCGTTAGTCGATCATGACTAGAGCCCGGTACAGATAGGTACCGGGCTTGGAGCTTAAAAGATTGTTGTCACCCCAAAAGATGAAAAGCGTGAAATCTTTATGATAATCCACGCTCTTCATATATCATTCTTAAAGTGAAATAATAACCGGAAGGCAAAAATTCATGCAAGAGTCTTAACAGACCAAACGGGCTTATTTTAACCCTACATCCTTTATGGCCTGCTTGCAACGCCCGCTCACCTGTTTGTCGTGCTTTTCGAGACATTCGAGCAGACGCCCTCTGGATGGGCTTTGTAACAATCAGGACACTTAACAAAATACCCTTCATATAAAGCACCACCTTGTAATCCAAATCCTCCCGCTGTAGGTGTGATATCAATTGTTACTTTGCACCCGCAGTCTGAACATTTACCTTTAAATGTGATATTTGATTTATCGGGGTTATCTTTAAATATTTTTTTTAATGCCAATATATCTATCATCAGTAATTACATCGTTCTTTTGAATGTTATATAATCCGTTTTATAAAGATGGGGCTTGGCAATCCTGTTGCTTTACCCCATCTTCAAACCCGTATGGTTATAGATAACTGGATATTTTATTTGACCGGTGTTAATTCAACCCGCCTGTTTTTGGCCCGGCCTTCCTTGGTATCGTTGCTGGCTGCCGGCTTCGTTAACCCAAAACCCTTCGTGGTGAGTCGGTTGGGATCAATTCCTTCGCTAACGAAATGATCTTTTATGGCTTCGGCCCGTTTTACAGAAAGGGTCATGTTATACGCTGCGGGTCCAATACTGTCTGTATGTCCGTCGACCTCAACATTGAGATCCGGATTCTTTTTCATTATCAAAACTGCTTCATTGAGCATGGGATGTGCTTCAGACTTTACCTCTGCGCTGTTAAAATCAAACAGCACCAACGCGGCATAGGTCCAGCATCCCCTTGCATCCACAGTAGCCCCCATTGGGGTGTTTGGGCATTGATCCAGATTGTCCGGCACACCGTCCCCATCACTGTCCATCGGTTTTGCAACCGGAACGGGCTTTGGAGCG
>JAUVKP010000194.1 GCA_030596185.1 Fidelibacterota bacterium
ACATCCGCAGGAAGATCATCACCCAATAAAGTTAATGCAACAGCCGATGCGATCTCGCGAAAATTAAGGACATGAATATTATCGAAGAAACGCTGAGGCATAAGTGGGATCTCTTCGGGCATATACAGACCTCTGTCCTTCGGAAGCCCCTGCAAGACGGCGGTTCTAAGATCGACGGGTTCAACTTTATGGTTCGTGCTAAAATATTTCATAATTAAACGTCTAAAGGTTTTGGGTCTAAAGGTTTATAGGTCATCATTTATAATTTATAGTTTATCATTCACATTTTCAATATTTCATATTAAGTTATTGTCAGATTATTTTAAGGAGTTCCAGATGAAACACTTTACCGGAATACTTGTTTTTTTCGCCCTGATCCTCGTTATTTTTTCTTGTTCTACCGGCTATACTTCTACAGACGGAACGGATCTTGAGAAATATCTTTCACCTGAAAGCTTGCAGGTCTTAACTCAATATCCCGATTCAACGATCTGGATCATTGATGTCCGACCCGAGAACGCATACAACAACGGTCACATCCCAACTGCAAAGAGCTATCCTTCCGGAGATATTTTAGATCGTCTCAATGAGATCCCCAAGTCCCAAAATCTAATTTTCTACTGCGAGACCGGCGGTCGCGCACAGATGGTTATCAATAAGCTTGAAGATGAAGGCTATACCCGCATGTTCAATTGGGGCGGTTACACGCGCTGGCCCTATGATCTGGTAACTGAAGACTAGTGACTGGTGACTGGCCTGTCCGGCGACTTGTCCATCGTAGCTTTTGCGAAGATGGAAGCCTTGGCGTAGATGGATGACTGGTGAAGAGTAGGAAGAATATATATTAAGAAACATGTCATCCCGAAAAGATAGTCAACGACTATCTTATCAACCACATGTCATCCCGGAAAACTTGCATCGCAAGTTTATCCGGGATCTGATCTATTCGTCACTCCTTTCTATTACGGAGCAATACAATTATTTAGATCCCGGATAAAATTGCCACCGGCAATTTTTCCGGGATGACATATCGTTCTTTTTACGCCGGACACCAATGCTTCTGGGTTCTGGGATGACGCGTTCTCAATTGATCTAGATCAAATCTATTGCATCACTCCAATCAATAAACAGCGTAATATCAAATAACTTTAAATTAATTGCGTTCCTTTAGAGTTGATCTTTGATACATATATTTCATTCCCAATCTCATGATCGGCATAGATCTTTCCCATTTCAACCACGACTTCTTCAGCGCTTGTTTTTCCTTTACACAATGCAAAAATAGTCGGACCCGAACCTGAAATTCCACAAGCTAAAGCGCCCGCTTCTAAGGCGGCAGATTTGACTGCATTAAAATGCGGAATAAGGTCTTTTCTTTTCGGTTCTGCTATCAGATCTATCATAGAACGTGAGATCAATTCCCAATCGTTTGTATGTAAGGCATGTACAAAAGCGGCCAGATGTGCACTTTGTTTTACGGAAATGGAACGCGGTAAGGATTCAGGCAGAACGGCGCGCGCATCGCGAGTGGCGACCGCCACATCGGGATGCACGACGGCACAATATAAGTTTTTAGGGTAGGGTAAAGATATAATTTCCAGAGGATCATGGGAAGGTATGAGGGTAATTCCACCCAGCAGTGCCGGCGCCACGTTGTCAACGTGGGGCGCGCCGCAGGCTAATTCCTCACCTTCCATAGCAAATGGTATCAATTCTCTTTTTGTAAAGGGTTTTCCCAAAAATTCATTTGCCGCAACTGCAGCTGCAACCGATGAAGATGCCGATGATCCCATGCCGCTTTGTAGGGGTAAGCCCTTCAGCAGACGGATGGCAAGAGCGTCATCACGTTTCAAAGCGTCAAGCATTGACTGAACGACCACACCGACAACATTTTTTTCGGTTTCAATAGGTAATTCTCCCTTATCGCCTTGAAGATCGATTAATTCCGCACCGGGTTTATTCCCAACTTCGATACTGACAATATCACCCGGATGTTCCAAGGCGAGTCCAAGACAATCGAAGCCTACAGACACATTTCCAATACTTGCCGGAGCAAATGCTGAGGTGGTTTTAATCTTCATAGTAACCTTTTGCCACAAGAAGTTCGGCGTTTAAAATGGCACCGCCTGCAGCACCTCTTACCGTGTTATGTGATAGAACCGTAAATTTATAATCCAAAATCGTACATTCACGTAAACGACCAATACTGACTGCCATGCCATTTCCAAGATCACGATGTAAACGAGGCTGTGGATAGCGTGGATCATCAAAATAGTAGATCGGTGGTTGCGGAGCAAAAGGAAGCCCTAATTTCTGTGGTTCAGATTGATATTCTTTCCAGACTTTAATGATGTCTTCTTTTTTAGCAGATTTCTTGAATGATAAACTCACGGATTCCATATGCCCGTTGATCACCGGAACCCGGTTGCATTGGGCGCTCAGTGTCAGATCGGAAAAATCGACTTTATCGTCTTTCAATTTCCCCAATATCTTTAAGACTTCGATCTGCATTTTTTCTTCTTCACCAGCTATGTAGGGGATCATGTTATCAATGATATCAAGACTTGAAACACCCGGGTAACCCGCACCCGATAGAGCTTGCATGGTTACAACGGACACTTTATCCAATCCAAAAGCATCATCAAGAGGTTTTAAAGCCATGACCAGTCCGGTGGTAGAACAATTTGGATTGGTCACGATCTTGCCTTTAGTTTTTTGTTTTTCGATCAAAGAAAGGTGATCCGGGTTCACATCAGGAACCAATAATGGCACATCCTCAGACATGCGGTGATTCTTTGCGTTTGAAATGACAATATATCCGGCTTCTGCGAATGCTTCTTCAATGGGACCGGCGACTGCCGCATCTAATCCGCTAAAAACGATCTTACACGGCAAGTTGGGTTCACATTTCGAAACCACCATATTGGCAATACGTGTCGGAATAGCCGTTTGCTGGAACCAATTCGCTGCATGCTTATAAAGCTTACCCGCCGAGCGTTCAGATGCACCTAAAGCGGTGATCTTGAACCAAGAATGGTCCTGTAACAATTCAATGAATTTCTGTCCGACGCTCCCGGTTGCACCGAGAATACCAACTGGGATTTTATCTGTTATTTTTTTCATTTCTATATTTCCTTATTATCAATTTATTTTTTGTTTCGTTTCAGTATAGGTGTAATGGTTTAGGGGTCCTTGAATAACGAATCATGAACATGTGAACATTCCCTTCTTCGTTCCGATTCCCCTCGGAACTACACAGGGCAGGCGAACAATCGAAGTGAATATCGAATTTGGATTTACTTCGATTATTCTAATGCTCGCCTGCCCTGCGTAGCTTTCTTGACCAGCGCTGCGCCATGCCGTAGCCACGATACTTCGGGGCGTAGGTTGGAAG
>JAUVKP010000070.1 GCA_030596185.1 Fidelibacterota bacterium
GCTGTCAGAAGGCAAGTTACCAAGCAATGCGCTTATTATAGCAACACAAAATTGTAAAAGCCTTTACGGACTTAAAATGATTGACAACGGTATCCAAGATCTGGAATATAATGTGACAGATATTGTCACGGTAATTAAAGAGTGAACAGTGAACAGTGAAAATCTCTATATTTTAAACCTTAAACTTTAAACCTTAAACTTTAAACCTTAAACTTTAAACCTTAAACTTTAAACCTTAAACGAATTTATGCCCGATCATAATATTAAAATTGTTGAACCAATTGACTCCGTACGCGGTCAGATCACGCTTCCGGGTGATAAATCAATGAGTCATCGTGCTTTAATGTTTGCCGCTATCGCAAAAGGAGTTTCAAAGATAAAACATTTGAACATCGGCGGAGATGCATTATCAACTATTGCATGCTTGCAAAAGCTTGGTGTGAATTTCCAATTGGGTAAATTTACGGTCGATGTTGACAGTCCGGGTATTAATGGCTGGAAACAACCTCAGGACGGTATCTTGAATTGCGGTAATTCAGGTACAACGGTTCGTTTGATGTCAGGTTTACTTGCCGGACGGGAAAATCTGAATATTATGTTGACAGGCGATGATTCTCTTTCAACTCGTCCCATGAAACGTGTGATTGAACCCTTAAAGAAAATGGGTGCTGATATAAGTGCTGAAGACGGTCATTTACCTATGAAGATCAAGGGAAAATTACTAGACGGGATACAATATGTTCTCCCCGTTGCCAGCGCTCAAGTAAAATCTTGTGTCTTATTCGCTGGTTTGTCGGCTAAAGGCAAGACCTTTGTAGAAGAACCTGTCAAAAGCCGGGACCATACTGAAAAAATGATGAAAATGTTCCGTATACCGATTTTTCAAAATAAAAATATTATTTCTGTTCATGCGTTGCGCCGTTCAATCCCGGGCTTTAATTATTCGGTTCCCGGTGACCCTTCCTCTGCAGCATATTGGGTTGCAGCCGGACTCTTGTTACCAAAAAGCCGACTGTTCTTGAGAAAGATGTCAATGAATCCAACTCGAACGGCTTTTATTTCTTTGCTCAAAGCTTCGGGGGCTGATATTGATTTGATCGCAAAAGATAAGAACTTAGAACCAGCGGGCGATGTAGTCGTTCGTTCATCTGCTTTACGACAATTTGATATACGTGCGAAACAGGTACCTGGTTTGATTGACGAGTTACCACTTCTTGCCTTGATAGCGACTCAGGCAAAAGGCCTTACGACTATTCGTGGCGCAAAAGAATTGCGATATAAAGAGAGTGATCGTATTTCATCGACTGTAGCCATGCTACGAAATATTGGTGCAAAAATAGAAGAATTTGATGATGGTATGAGTATACAAGGCGGTATAAAGTTGAAAGGTGGAGAAGTGGATGCCCAAGGCGATCATCGTATTGCTATGACCGCTTCGATCGCCGGTTTGATAAGTGAAAAGCCTGTATATGTTCGAGGTTGGTCAACAGTGGATATATCTTATCCGAATTTTTATAACATTTTAGGTAGGATAAGTAAAAAATGAAATTTGCATTACTTGGATATAAAATTGCCTACTCTTTGAGTCCGGTCATCCATGAGTTGATCAGTCAATCTCCCATGGATTATAGTATTATTGATATCGCACCCGAAAAATTAAATGAAGCAATTCCAAAGACCTTTGAACATCTCTCCGGTTTTAATGTGACAATTCCTCATAAACAAACAATCATGGATCACTGTAAAATCCTTGATCATGTTGCCGAAAAGATCGGAGCTGTCAATACAGTTGATATTCGTAATGGAATCTGGAAGGGTTATAATACGGATTATCTTGGCTTTATTCGATCTATCAAGGAAAACATTCCGGATTACATTTCTTATCATCCTGTTATTATCGGATATGGTGGTGTTGCAAGAGCTGTCGCATTTGGACTTAAGAAGCTTGGGTTTAAAGCAATAACAGTACAGGGTGGTGAACAAAAATCGGAGCGTGATGAATTTATAAATTCAATGTACTCTACGCTAAATATGAATGTTTTTGACCTTTTGCCCAAGATCCCAAGATTATGGATCAATTGTACACCTATCGGCGGAGCAAAGATCCCGGAGATACCTGATAGTTTCATTGATCTTGATAAAGAGGATTATCTTTTTGATCTGAATTATGCACCTTATCCTACACATCTTGAACTAAAGGCCAAAGAGCAGAAAATTCCCACTTTGAATGGCATGAAAATGCTGATATACCAGGCCATTGAAGCACAAAAAATATGGTTAGATGATGAACAATATACAGATGTGAATTCAATAATTCATTCCATTGCACATATAAATACCGTATCTTAAGTTTTACGAACGATTTGGAGTAAAATATGAATGAAAGTATTACATACATGAGCGGTGGTGAGAGCCACGGACCTGCAATGACCTGTATGATCAAGGGTTTACCTGCTGGATTTCAAGTCAATATTGAGCAAGTAAATTTCCAGCTTTGGCGTCGTCAGCAGGGTTATGGTCGTGGTGGCAGGATGAAGATAGAACAAGATAAAGTTGCAGTTTTAAGTGGTTTACGTAACAGTATGACCTTGGCTTCACCTGTGACTCTCATGGTTCAAAATAAAGATTTTAAGAATTGGCAATATAAAATGGATCCGGTTGAATCCGATGTTTCGGAAAAAGTCGAGATCCCTCGTCCGGGACACGCAGATTATCCTGGAATTAAAAAATATGGTTTTGATGATATTCGTAATGTCCTGGAACGTGCATCCGCCAGAGAAACAGCAGCAAGAATTTTACCCGGTGCAATTTGCCGTCAGTTTTTGGAAGAATTAGGAATAAATATTTATTCTCATATTACTCAACTTGGTACCATTAAAGTATCTCAGTCGAAAGTAAGTGAAGCATTACTAAAAAAAGTTGATGCTTCCGATGTGCGCTGTATTGATGAGAATAAAGCAAAGGCCATGAGAAAAGAAATAGACAGCGTTAAAGCTGCCGGCGACTCAATAGGCGGTGTTTTTCAAATTGTCGTTTTTGGCTTACCTATAGGCTTGGGTTCTTACGTCCATTGGGACGATAAATTAAGTACAGCTATGGCTTCCGAGATCATGGGCCTACAAGCGATCAAAGGTATTTCTTTTGGTGATGGCTTTGAAGCTGCCGATAAACGGGGATCCCAATATCATGATGCTTTTAAAGTCCAAGGTGATGAAATTCAGCGGACATCAAATCACGCAGGTGGTTTGGAAGGTGGTATGAGCAATGGCCAGCCCCTTGTTATCAACGCTGTGATGAAGCCTATTCCTACTCTGACAAAGGCTTTGGAAAGTTTTAATATTGAAAGCATGGAAAAAGTGGATGCCCATAAAGAACGTAGTGATACCTGTGCGCTACCGGCAGCTGCTGTCGTTGCGGAAAATCTCATAGCACGACCTATACTTAACGCTATATTTGCCCGTTTTGGTGCTGATTGTTGGGATGAAATTAAAGAGCGATATTTGAAAGCGTGAAAGAGTATAAAAAACATATTTTCCTCATAGGAATGATGGGTTCGGGAAAGTCGGCAGTTGCAAATGAATTGGCTTCGATCCTGAATTATGATTTGATAGATCTTGACCAAAGGATCGTTGAAAAATATGGAAAAAGTATTGAACGGATATTCCTTGAAGAGGGTGAAATAGTATTCAGGGGATATGAGGCAGAAACTGCGCGCGCACTCAAAATATCAGATCCGGCAGTTATTGCGACCGGTGGTGGTTTTCCGGTAAGAACAGAAAACCGAAGATGGATGAAAAAGACGGGAAAAGTAGTTTGGTTAAAATGTAATCCTGGACTTATCCTTGAAAGAATAAAAAATGAAGATAGACCTTTACTGCCAAAACCGATTAGCGTCGAACATATTGAAAATATTTTGAACGGTCGCACCCATATTTACACACAGGCCGATATGATCATAAATACTGATAGATTAACACCCAAAGAGGCTGCAAAGAAGATCAAGAGCATGATAAAATGAGAACTGTAAAAGTCGACATTGCGGAACGATCATATCAGATCGTGATCGATCAACACTTGTTAATGAATGTTGGCGAACAAGTACAAGCATTTCTAAAAAAAGGCAATAAAGTTGCTTTGTTGGTTTCTAAAACCGTGAAAAAGCTTTATTCCGATAGAGTGGTAAGATCATTAATAACATCAGGTTATGAAGTTGACATGTTTTTGGTACCCAGTGGGGAAGAGAATAAAAATCTCACAACAGTATCCAAGTTGTACGATGAACTTATTGAGAATTCTTATGATCGCTCTTGTGCTATCATTGCATTGGGCGGCGGCATTGTCGGTGATGTTTCAGGTTTTGTCTCATCCAGTTTATTTCGCGGATTACCCTTTATTCAGTTGCCAACTACCTTGCTTTCTCAGGTAGACTCCTCCGTTGGTGGAAAAGTGGGTGTTAATCACTCTCAAGGCAAGAATCTTATCGGTGCTTTTTATCAACCTAAGGTTGTTCTAATAGATCCGACTGTTCTGAAAACTCTAGAAATTCGTGAACTGATCTGTGGATATGGCGAGATCCTTAAATATGGCTTTATCAGGGATGCATCGTTTTTACAGACATGTTTGGACAATAAAAACAGTATTATTTCACTAAAAGATATGGAATTGATCTCAGAGATCATTCGCCGTTCTGTAGAGATCAAGGCAGAGATGGTATCAGAAGATGAACAAGAAGCCGGGTTTCGTATGCTTTTGAATTTTGGACATACTATTGGTCATGCGATCGAGAAAAGCTGCGGTTATGGTAAATTTCTACATGGTGAGGCAGTAATTCTTGGAATGTGTGCTGCATTGAAGATAAGCATGGAAAAACTTGGACTGGATTCTGTCAAGGGAAAATCAGCTATCGATTCTCTATGTAAAATTAAACTTGGACATGATTTGAGTACTCTGGATATTGATAAAGCAATGATAGCTCTTATGCATGATAAAAAGATCAGGGACGGTAAATTAAATTTTGTGCTCTTAAAGGATATCGGATCTCCGGTGATCGTTAATGATATTACACCTGAAATGGTCAGGGAAACCTTACTTTGGTTAAAAGAACGCTATAAGAATGGGGCAGGCTCATGAGCACTGAAAAAAAGAATGGTAAGATTTGTGTTATTCATGGTCCAAATCTAAATATGCTGGGCCACCGTGATAAAGCTCAATATGGTAGCTTAACGCTTGATAAATTGAATAAAATGATACGTCAAAAAGCTGAAGAATTAGGATTGGATGTCAGTATTTACCAGTTTAACTCGGAAGAGAAGATCATTAAGATGTTGCATCGTCAGCGCAAGATCTCTGAGGGTATTATCATTAATCCGGCGGCTTTTACTCATTATAGTTATGCTATTCGGGATGCGATCGAACTTTTAGCGATCCCTGTTGTAGAAGTACATCTCTCAAATATTTACGAGCGCGAAGAATTTCGCTCCATATCCGTGACAAAAGATGTTTGTATAAAACAGTTTTACGGTAAAAAAGAAGAAAGTTATTTCGAGGCATTGCAATTTTTGCATGAGAACTTAAAAAAATCATGATACACACTCCTTTACCACGCTCATTTTATAAACAAAACCTACATACTTTGGCAACCCGTTTGCTTGGTTCTTTGTTTGTAAGGGTTTTGGATGATGGAAGGCGATTATCGGCTCGTATTGTGGAAGTTGAGGCTTATGCTCAAAAAGATGATCCTTCTGCACATTCATATAATGGACAAACTCCCCGTAATGAAGTGATGTTCGGTGCTCCGGGATATTTGTATGTATATTTTACCTATGGCATGCATTTTTGCTGTAATGTGGTTGCCGGTGAAATAGGTCAGGGTAATGCGGTTTTGATCCGTGCATTGGAGCCAATTGAAGGAATTGAAGATATGCTTGTTCATCGTTACGGAGATGTTACATCTGATCATAAGAAGATCTCAAATGTAACAAATGGGCCTGCAAAATTATGTAATGCATTTGGAATAGGTCGCTCCGAAAACGGGACTGATCTCTGTCAAAACAAGATTTGGATAGAAGCCGGAGATAAAATACCGAAAAATATGATAGGCCGGTCTACTCGTATCGGTATCAATCAAGGAAAAGATCTGCCATGGCGGTATTTTATTAAAGATAATAGCTGGGTCTCAAAACCGGACAAAGGAATTAAATATTTTGGATAATGAACCTCAATACGAAAACAAGATAAAAGTTACTCCGGAGCAGTTATGGAATTCACTGGGGATGATCCAACAAGCTGTGATGTCTATTTTACTTCTTTTTGTTTATGTGTTGATCTCGATCATCATTGCCCGTTCCGCTTCTGCACATCCCGGACTTGAAAACTGGATGCAGAACTTACAGAATTTATTTCACAGTGATACCATTCTAGCGGATCTTGTATGGGG
>JAUVKP010000132.1 GCA_030596185.1 Fidelibacterota bacterium
GGCTGAAAATATCGGATTGCATTACGGCATGTATATTGACACGGACAATATCGATGGTTCGGGCGGTACCTCTGACAAATGGGGCTGTGATGTGACAGCGGTTAACAGTCACCGGCCAGATGTCACAATTTACGCTTATCATGGTGATACCGGCGGCTGGTCCGGCACCAGTCCGAAATACTACACATGGGATGGCGGCGATTGGGACAGCCACACCGGCGGTCAGGGATCACTTCCTACGGGCGGACGTTTTGCCCACGATCCGGATCTGGATTTTGTTGAAATTTCAGTACCGCGTACGTCACCGGGATTTGAAGATATAACGAATTTTTACATTTCACTGTTTAATTTTGGCGGAGACAAACATGTTTGTGAAACCGTTCCATCTGATCCGGTAGTAAATTTTAGCGGTGAGAATTCTTCAACAAGTGTTCAACTTTCCAGTTTTGCTTTTTATCAGGCGCCAATCGTATCAGTAAAAGATATTGATCCCTCTATTCCGGAAGAATTTTTATTAAGCCAGAATTATCCCAACCCATTCAACCCGGTAACAAAAATAGATTATTCACTGGCCAAACGGGTGAAGGTTTCAATAAAAGTTTACGATCTAATGGGAAGATTAGTTACAACACTGGTCGATGAATTTCTGGATGCTGGCGCTTACGAAGTCCTTTTTGATGGCAAAGATCTATCCACAGGAATTTATTTCTATCAATTAACAGCCGGTAATTTTTGTGTGACAAAAAAACTTATGTTGATTAAATAATTCTCAATGTGAACCCCCGCGGGGTTCAACAAATTGTTCTTCAGTGTATTGCCAATCATAAGGTGGAAGGCGGAGAAGATGGTACTCTATACTTTTTCCGCAAATGCAATAACATGTCCGTCCGGATCAGAAATGTATCCTACTTTATCATCCCAATCCCGGTCTTGCAATGCGCTGATCGCTTTTCCTCCCAATTGAAGCCCTCTTTCAATATATGCCTGCGCGTTTTCCACTTTTAAATATAATTCGCAGCGTGGGATCCCGTTTCCTTTATTTGGGTGGGGAAGAGCATCTCCAATGATCTTCGCGATGCTGTCATTGGGCATGAGTCCGAGAAGAATATTATTTTCTAATTTGAATTCCGTCATACCCGGGACATCCAACGAAGGCTCGATCTGCAGGACTTCTTGATAAAAGGTCTTACTTTTTGTCTGATCAGCGACATATAGGATGAACATGATGTCTTTCATTGATCTGTCCCTTTCTAGTTTAGTTCGATACTTAAATGTAATTTTCCGCCAAGGCCTTGTTCAACGATTTTTTGCAAGGTCGATAAACGGGCTTCTTTTACGTCATTTTCGATCTTTGAGATATAGGATTTTGTCGTGCCGATTTTTTGAGCTAATTGTTCTTGGGTAAGACCCTTTTCCCTTCTGGCTTCCTGTACTAAAATCCCAAATTTGAAATTTTCATATTGCTTTTCAAAAGCATTCCTGCTCTCTGTTCCGGGTTTGCCATAATATTTATCTAATAATTCATCTAGTGTTTTTATGTTTTTGTTTTTCATTTTCATATTCCTTTTTATTTTTTAACGCCCTTCTAATTTCAGATAGTGGTGTCTTTTGTCTTTTCTTATTAAAGCCATTTGCGAGAATGATTAATTTACCTTTATCAAAAAAAGAGAATATTCTAAATTGGTCATTCCCAAATTGTACACGAATTTCATAAAGCCCTTTTGTACCGCTTAAATGTTTAAAATATTTTTCAGGTATCCGTTCAATTTCCTCAACATACCTAATCGTATTAATGATCTTATTCTGAACCATTATTTCCAGTCTTTCAAAAAAAGATTCAAAATAATGTTTGTAAGTAATTACTCTGCGATATTTCAATGATCATCCTCCTTATAATAATAAAAGTTGCACTAAGGGGCAACATATATTAGGAGCTTATTAACTTAATATTAGGGTATATTTTTAATTAGATCCCGAAGGGATCCAACAACATTATAACTGTTCACTCACATAATTTCCAACCCCGACGGGGTTGAACAAGTTATTAGATGTATTTTTTCTTAAACTCAATTTCAAACTCCCTGAGTTGTCGTAAATATTCCTCCCTTGGAGATTCAGTTTTATGATGTTCCTTTTGATCTAGAACATATTTTATTAAATTTTTCTCGGCCTCCAAGGAGTAAGTAAATGCTCCAAAGCCTTCATTCCAACCTCTGAAATGTGAGAAAAGCTTTTCAGTTCGAATAAAATTCACACTCGAAAGTTTAATATCTTTAACCAACTGAGAAACAGCAATATTAGGATGTACGTGTGTTATAATGTGAATATGATTTTCCACTCCGCCAACTTGCAAAACAAAACATTTTTTTTTCATAAGGATACCAGAAATAAATGAAAAGAGTCTTTCACGCTTAGATTCAGTTAAAGTTGGTTCCCAATGCCAAGTTTGAAAGACGATTTGATAGAGAATGCGTGTGTAAGTTCCCATAATGCTCACCCCCTAAGAACTTGTTGGACCCCGTCAGGGTCCGATTTATGAAATAGACCGATATAATGTTGTTGGACCCCTCCGGGGTCTGCAAGAAGTTAAGTTATGGAAATTGAATAAGATCGTCTATCTGAAAAAATGAAGTGTGCCGTCTATCACACTTTTCTATTTCGCAAAATCACAAACCGCACCGCCCCCAGCAAAACGATCAGCGATGTCATTCCCACCAACACCCATTTAACCATCGAAAAGATCGAGGTAGCCGTCGCCAGCCACATGATTTTTTCGGGCCAGGCAGATAGCATGATCACAATGCCGGTGTTCTCGAGATAATCGAAGATCATTTGAAGAAAAGGGAAGAGAGCAAGAGTGGCATTTTTATAGAGAAAAAAGATAAGAAATGAGAATAAGAAAGTATATATCACCGGAAACACCAAATCCAATGTGATCTCTCCGAGAATATAACGCTGACGCATGTTGCCGGTATAATTCCCGATGATCTCATAGGCATCTTCAGCATTGTATGCCATCTCAGTATCGATCATCACCGCATGCTCACCCTTAGGTAGGAACTGAGGGAACCACAAAAACTGGAACAACAGAACAATTCCCATCAGGATGAGGATGCTTTTCCAAGAAGCGGTTTTTTTGATGAAGGATTGTATTATACCAATAACTCCTTATTGTTAGCTCTTTAAGATCTTGCAAACGTTAGTAAAGGTATTATATTATGATTATCAGCAGAATGTATTGCATCTATATATCGTTTTCTTGTCTCCACTGTCGTACTGTGCTTATGACTGCCCCAGGTAAATTCCGGTTTATTGAAAATATCTAGAATAAGAATGTTGGCACATAGACGCGAATGTCTGCCATTACCATTTGGAAAAGGATGGATCTTAACCAAGCGGTATTTAAATCTTATTGCTATTTCATCTTCGGAAAATGTCTTGTTTTCTATCCAAAATTTAACATCATTAGCTAATTTTGCCAATTCTATGTATATATTACGCTTATCAACTCCGATATTTTTATTTGTTTTCCTGAATTCTCCTGCCCAATTCCAAACTTTATTGAACATACGTCGATGGACTTCTTTGATAAACTCGATTGATAAAATCTCATCAATTGAAGAAGTATGTTTCATTGTCCATTCTACCGCAATTTCAATATTTTTTTGTTCAAATTCGTCGAGATCGGCTTTCGTAGAGATTGTTTTTATGCGTAAATCATCAATTTCTTCTTCAGTAATTGGCGTTTGTCCGTAATCGTACGATAAATTCAATCCCATAAATATCTCGGCATTTTTGTGACAATTTCATCAGTTTTTTCATCAATAGCTTTTTTAATTCTAATATCTGAGTTTTCTTGGTCTTCCAGTTTCATGTTATTTGAAGTTTTTATGACGATGTCCTTGGCAATTTTATTAGCTTTTTCCTCTATCATTTTTTCTAATGAATCATTTGCAGGTATAAAACCATAAATGAACTTCATATTAAGAGAATTGGCTGTTTGTTTTAATACCTTGATAGAGATCGTTCCGTTTTTTTCTCTTTCTTCAATTTCTTTTACACTTTGTGGTGTAATGTTCATTCTGTTTCCCAGTTGCCTCAACGACATATTAAGTGCTTTTCTGATAGAAAATACCCAGCCAGAATATGGGATGTTAACATTTTGTGCTTTTTTTAGAGTATTGATATTGTTATCAACTTGGTCTAAAATGAGTTTTTGAGCTTTCATAAGGCTTACCCCTTAAATATTGTATCTAATATTAAGGCAATAGCCTTAAATAAGCAAGATAATATTAAGGCGTTAGCCTTAATGTTGAAATATGTTGATATTATTTATAGTATTGTCCTCCTCAGAACTTATTGGACCCCGTCGGGGTCCGGGTTGGTGTGAGTAAGT
>JAUVKP010000217.1 GCA_030596185.1 Fidelibacterota bacterium
ACTTACGTCTGATTCGAACTTGCTTGTATTCATGCCAAACCATTCTCCGTCTAAAACCTCTTTTGACGAAATGAACATGATCTTTGAAAATGAAGATGAATTGATCGTCATGTTAAATACCGGTAAAGATACGCTTGACGCGGAAATTCGAAATTCAGTCATTGAGCTACATGACACACTTGCATCATTATCTTGTATCGCTTACATCACCTCTCCTGTAATGAATCATGAATTCATAGAAATGAATCTTGTAGAAGATCTTGCTTCTGCAAAATTTCATAAGGGTGAATGGAAAATATTTTTATCTCTTTTTGCCGATAGTAATATCAGTCGAAAAGCTATCCAGGGAATAGAAAAAATACTTGATGAAACAGAGATCCCATATAACATAAATGGTACGGCGTATATTCAAAAAAAAATTGTTGATATTGTCGCTTCGATCTCATCCTGGCTCACAATATTGGCCGTTGCGCTTGTAGTTTTAGTATTTAAATTTCAATTGAGATCTTGGAAAGCTACATTAATTACAGTTATCCCTGCCCTAGTGGGAGCCGCATGGGTGATGGGACTCACGGGTTGGGTTGGAGAAAATGTCTCCATCATCACCTCTATGGCGCCTATTTTTACTGTGTTGATCGGTTCCGCGGACGGTCTGCATTTTGTATCACACTATCTTGAATCCCGTGGTGAAGGGCGAAACAGAAAAGATGCGACTGCCCAAACCTTACATCTTGTGGGAATTCCCATGGTCATAACGACCGTAACTTCTGCTGGAGGATTTCTTTCACTTCTAGTTATGGACACCGATGCTGTTCGGGAACTTGCGTTTTTATCATCGGCAGGAATTGCTTTTGCAGGTATAGCCACCTGGTTTGTTCTTCCTTTGTTTTTGATCAATTTTGTGGACTTTAAAAAAGAAGATATTCGCCCGCCAAAATTCACAGGTAAAAGCTTTAAGAAATTTTGGGGATGGCCGTCTATCGTTATCGCTGTATTAGCTATTGGTACTGCTTTCTTTGGTTTTAGAAATGTTAAAACAGACTTCAACCAGCTTTCATTATTTAAAGAATCAACAGATGTAACCCAAAATGCTGCTGCTATTACAGATGTGTATGGCGGTAGTATGCCCCTATATATGTTTGTTCAACATGATAGTGATATCCTGGATGCCGAACTTAAAGCAAATATTGCGATCCTGACTGATAGTTTGCGTCAATTTGGCGGTGTCATATCTCCCTACGAGATCCTTGATGGTATAATGGACCAACCCGGTATGCGCATGATGCGTTATTTTTCACCGGAACGTGCCATTCTTGAAGATTTTCTCGGTCAAAACAATATGCCCTTGAATCATATGATCAATCTGAATGAGGAGGCGATCAAGATCACGGTGCTTCCAAAAAATATTTCGACTACTACATTGTCACAGCTACAAAAAATTGTTGGAAGCATTCCCACTGAAAGTGCACAAGTTAATATAACGGGAATGTCCTATATCATGGAAGACCTGAATCAAGGGATGATTAAAAACCTAAAAAACACCTTGTTCGTATCGGTCATTGTCATGTTCATTCTTTTGTTGATCACATTCAGCAAACTTCGTCCTTCGATCTTTTCTTTGATACCGGTCATTATTACGTCTTGGTTCCTTTATGGATTTCTTGGTTTATCAGGAGTCTCTTTAACTGTGATCTCCGCATTGATCTTTAGTATTACCATGGGAATAAATGTGGATTATGCAATTCATCTGACCTCTATTTCGTTGAATCTTAAATCTGTAGACAAAGGTTTTGATTATGCAGCAAGACCCATTATATCAAACGCTCTTGGTTTAGCGATCGGCATGAGCGTCCTGTTCTTTACACCTCTTGTTGTGCATAGAGATATCGCTATCATGATGTGGGTTTCAATGGTCATGTCTATGTTTTTAAGCCTTACACTATTACCTACTATCTTACGTTGGTATTTTCAAATCAAAGCAAGGAAAGTTGAAAACAAATGAACAAAAAGCAAAAAATAATTATACTGATCGTTTGCGTTGTGCTTTTTGTAGCCTTGGTTGGATTGGATGTATGGAGTAAAAACTGGATACGAACGAATCTCCCCATGGAGGATTATTACTCATGGCAGGACATTAAAATTGCGGGAGACTGGTTGAGTTTTACACATGCTGAAAACACCGGTGTGGCTTTTAGTATCCCAATTCCTGCACTGAAAATTATTTCTATCTTTGCTCTATTATTTATTCTCTATTTCTTTTATAAAATATTAAAAGACCACCCGAATTGTAAACTTAATTACATTGCCTTTACTATCATTTTTGCCGGTGCCATCGGAAATTTTATAGATCGTTTTGGGCGCGGGCAGGTAACAGATTTTATTAAGGTCGATCTGGGGGTTTGGCCTTTCAATCCTTTTGCGATCTTCAATGTTGCAGATTCCTGTATTACGGTAGGCGTGGGTCTCTATTTGATCTTTACCCTCATTGAGGAGATCAAGCACAAACGCTTAGCCGCAACAGAAAAAACAGAAAACAAGTAATGAGTGATCAATTATATACAGAAGCTGATGGTTTTGACACCTATTGTATAGCTGTGCGTGGGGCGCAAAAACCTACACGTATTGATACTTTTGTCAGCGAATCTATTAAAGATATCTCGCGTACTAAGGTCAAAGAGTTGATCGATCGGGAATTAATCACCGTCAATCGTCAAATAACTAAAAAAGCATCCTACAAGATTACACCAAAAGATATGATCACGGTTCGCATTCCGCGTTTTGTTCCTCTTGCGGTAGAACCCGAAAACATTCCACTTGATGTGATCTACGAAGATAATGATCTGATCGTGATAAATAAATCTCCCGGTTTGGTCGTGCATCCCGCTGTCGGCAACCGTACCGGCACTCTTGTTAATGCCTTGGCTCATCGATGTACTACACTTTCAAATATCGGGGGTGATTACCGACCCGGTATTGTTCATCGATTGGACAAGGATACGTCAGGCGCTATCATAGCGGCTAAAAATAACAATGCCCATAATCTCATGGCACGAAAATTCGAATACCGGCAGATCGAAAAATTCTACACAGCATTGGTCTGGGGTGTTTTTAAGGAACCAAAGGGCGTAACAACCAAATATATTGGACGGCACAAGAACGACAGACAAA
>JAUVKP010000128.1 GCA_030596185.1 Fidelibacterota bacterium
CGGATCTCTATATGCAGCAGGGTATCTCCAATATCAGAAACTTGTGGGATGCCATTAAAACAAAGACTATCTGTATAGGTGGTATAGTTTAACCAAGACGGACAAACAATGACAGACGAAGTCAAAGTTTCCGACGCATCAAGATCAAAAAATGTTGCTGTATAAATCATGGTATCTAAATCGTAGACCGTGTAACGATCATCTGCTTCTGCGGTCAAAGAGGAAGAAAATCCCGGGACGTATCCGTAGTTCTCAGCTTCATTGGAATCAAACCAATTGATCATGCGAGCGACCAATGTGTCGCGGTCAGTATTATCACCATAATAATTCAAGTAGAATCCCGAAGTAAAAAACTTATAATGTGTTCCGGTATGCCTTAATGCAACAGGTACTCTAAAATCATAATTATCATGATAATATCCCACATCATGCATTGTTGTTTCAAAAGCAACACGAATATTACTTGAATCTGTTGCGGGGCTCAGCGCACAATTATCCCAAGAAAAATCATTTTCGTTAAGATCAATACTTAAACCATCTCCAATGATATCACCGACAATACCGTAAATGCTATCGGTATCAATGGGGTCGATTTCTTTCCATGGATAAAGTGTTGGCAAACCAACCCCCGCGTAAGGAGCAAGAATGCTAAGCCAAGGTGTTGTTCCATAAAATGTACCTGAATTGGCACAGAAAACCCCCATTTTTTTCGTATTTCCAAATGATCCAGAATCAAGGAATTGTTTTATTGCTGTAAAATCATCACGATCGATAGATGTTGAAACCAAAACTTTATCGTAGTTATTCAAAATATTGTCAGGCAGGGGGTCATCATGCCAACCCAAATGCGTATCATAACCGAGTCCAAGACGAGTGAGCACATCGGTTAAAATCGTTTCTTGATTTCCGTCAATAACGATGATATTATCATTTGGAATGATCTTAATGATATCGCTTAAGCCCGTGATGACACTCCCATTAACAGTTCCTGTTGCTTTTATGCGCACATATTGATGCGCATCGGAAAAAATAATACTGTTATAAATGGCGATGCCATTAACAAAATCAGGCGGCGAAGCCGGGGAAACAGTTAATGTCCCCATTACGGGGCTAATTCCATCGATACCAACATGGCTAAGTGTAAGATCCGAACTTTCAGCGGTCACAACAATATTCCCCGAATCATCAACAGCGGTTACTGTAAACGCATCTTCAAAGCTATAGTCGCTACCAAACCAGACGGATTCAGGAATACCACCAATGATCAGTTCTGAGGGAACTAGCTGAAATGTAATAGCACCGGAGGTAATATCCGAAGGCTCGATGCTCATTAAAGAACCGCTATTGTCTACATGAACATCATGTGCCGCCGATATTTTAAAGTCGAATACATCACCATCATCAAGAAAATCCGGGGATTGAAGCCATGTTTTAAACGTAAAAGTTAGAGAATTTCCATCACTCACATTAATAAGCGTGGAAACGCTGTCACCGAATACAATAAAATCACGTTCAATATGTGTAGCATCGCAACTGTCACCACCCCAATAGAGACGCGCACCACCCAAAGCATCTTCATAAGATAAAGAAGAAGTAGCTTCAGGGCCCTTTCGAATACAGAGATCCGTGATGCTTGTGGATAGTCCGTCCCCACCGACATCTGTAAGAGTAAAATCAAAGACGGAAAGACGATTATTTTCCCCCACATTTCCAACATGTATATATTCAGGTTCTGTCAATGTGGATGATGCCACAGCAAGGGAGGTTGTCTCATTGATTGTAGCTGCGCGAATATTAATATCTCGAGTATAAAACAATTTCCCGCTTAAAACGGCCAAGCCACCAATGTAAATCGTATTTGTATTAAAATCAAGAGCGACCCTGGAACCACCGTCAATTTGAGCAAGATATGCACTTTGTGCTACTTGCTGATGATCACCCCATGTTCCGCCGATATTGTTGTTGTAATAAATAGCCCGATCCCAACCGTAATTAATCCAACCCCAATAGGCAATATGAGCATATCCATTTTGATCTATCGCAATGCCGGGGAATTTATAATCGGCATCTGTAGATTTTACACCTTTGAATATCTTGCCGATCCCCCCGGCGGCAAATATCGTATCTTCGGCTGTGGCGTACAATCCCCGAATTGGGGCATCATCATCTTGTCCTGTTAAGGGAGTTGTTGCAACCCAGGATGTGCCGCCATCAGTTGTTTTGAATATTTTTTGTTCATTATTGATATCGCTGGATGTACCTGCAAGATAGCCGACATTTTCATTAAAAAAATGTATTGAATAACCCATGTTTAAATATGAAGCAGCCACCGAATTTTTTGATTCCCAAGTGCTGCCGCCGTCATAACTCACTCTCACGGTTGCCGTTCCACCGGTAATCCAAAGAGTATCTGCATTTAGAGCGCAAACATCCCAGAGATTTCTTGTTGTACCTGGATTTATAATTGCCCACGTATCTCCCCCATCGGTGGTTTTTAGAACCTTTCCGGCCTTCCCGACAATATAACCTGTGCTGGGAGTTGGGAAATCAATGGAACGCAAAATAGCGCTAACACCCGATGTGATCGTTGTCCAGGTCAATCCACCATCGCTTGTTTTTATGATCAAACCACCTTCGCCTACGGCAATTCCATTCAGCTCATCATGAAACCAACAGTCATAGAGATCTTGAGTATATCCGGTGCTGTATTCGGTCCAACCATCGGCACCGCTTTCGTAAACCAATCCACCGTTAACGGTTTTCCAGTATCTTCCATTTGTACCCACAGAATAGACCGTTACTGAATCAACAGGATAAATCCCGAGATGTCCATAACCATCGACATACTGAATATCAAAACTGTTCCAGTTATCGTTGGTCATGAAAATCCCCCAGTTTCCACACGCCCAGGCCCAATTAAGATATCCGGAAACAGGACGCATATCTTGAAGATTATCATCACTAACTTGTTGCCACACCCAATATTTTTGCAGCGAATCACCAGGTGTATTAACGCTTTCTGCATCGGCCCACCCAGTTCCGTCATTATAGCTGTACTGTATATCACCATTTTGCCAGACCGCATGAATCACATTGTTTTCATCGACAGCCATAGAAGGGAAGGCCCCATCCCAAGGTAAGCGTTGAGCATCTTGAAAAACCCCGGACACCGAATGGTTGTAATATAGTTTTCTGCCGGGACCGGCTTTTTGATTGAAGACAGCTCCCATCCAATGAAGGTTGTCCTGATTGTCAATGACAGTTGTAAAATCATAAAGCCCACCCATACCGCCAAGATCAAGCGTGTCCGGGACCATGCGTTGTGTCGAGGCCCCTTTAGAATTTGTGTAAATAATATTTGTCTCCTGCCCTGAGGCGCCATATCCGTCTACCTGGTACCAAATATGTCGGGTTCCGTCACTGTCTACCTCTAATCCCGGGTAATGGCCGTGCCAATCAAAATATACATCCCAGTTATCATCGCCATATTCGGGGGTCCAGTAAAGCACGCCCATTCCAGTACCTCCACCATAAGTTCGAAAAGCCATATGGGGTGTGTTGTTCTGCATTCGCATTACAGGGAAATAACTACCGTCAAATCCCGGGAGCAACCGCGAATGCCAATCAAGCGTACCGCTGGTTGTATTCGGATCGATCGCCGTCGTGTTTCCGTAGACGTGGGCATTCCCAAAATGGATGTACCCATCTTGGTCTGCCACGATCATAGGAGAGTAATCACCCATTTGACCGAGTGTAATAGATGACCATGTTTGAGACAAGACCGGAGAAAGAAAAATAAGAAAACATATAAAGATCAAATACAAGCGTTTCATGGAAATCTCCCATAATTGAATTGTAAACAGTGATTAATTAGCACCCATGGTGCCGACCGCAATAATTGAAGCATATATAAAATTGATGCTCACATAATTCCCATTATTATTCAAGTGTGTTTTCAACCCTTGTATTAATATATATTTATGTCTGTTAAAAGTCAAGAAATGACATAGAATGGGTGTGACAGATAAGATCAATATGTATCCCCGGCAAGAATAAGCGAATAATTATATTTTAAAAATTGTAACGAGCCACTTACATCTCACCAATAAATACTGTCGTTTCTTTCCCGTTTTCCAAACACAACAATTTCGCCTCTTCTGTGAAAGAGAGGGGTATAATGGTTCTGGTTTCACCCGCAGAGCTTATCTCAATTTCTTGACCTTTAGCATAAAGTAATCGATTAAGCTCAGGAAGATGGACAGAGAATTTACTTGCAAGGTGATCCGTGTAAAGTTTATCGAGTTCATTTACCAAACGATCAAGCAGGGGCATAAGATCTACTTCTTCTCCACGACATTCTTTCAACGAAACAGCCGGGTGGCGCAGGTCGCGGACATTTGAAATAGAATTATTAACATTAACCCCAATACCGATAACAATATTCGTTGAATCGCCAATGGTCGAAGACTCTGCAAGAATCCCGC
>JAUVKP010000278.1 GCA_030596185.1 Fidelibacterota bacterium
ACGGGATTAAAAAGTCGAATACGTTTCTTTAACTTTTTAGGTCTTCTATTATATAATAAACAGATCGGTACTTCGGGGCAGATCTCGTGAAAACGACGCAACTCACGATGAAAAAATGATGATATAAAAAAATTCTCATTCTTCCAGTGGCCCGTGCGGATACTGCTCCGTATGACTAGAGCCGTTGCAAGTGCCGATCGACGATTTTTTAATTCAACATTGATATTGATCTTGGCATCGCAGAGATCAAGAACTTCTTTCAATGTGGGAATATGTTCTTTATTGCCTGCATCCAGTTTCCGCAATCCGGCAAGTTTCTTTCTTTTGATCTTTCCCCTGACGCCTGTTATACGCTTTAAACGCTTGTCATGAAAGACCACGATCTCTCCGGATTTGCAAATTTGCACATCCAGTTCAATAGCATCCGCCTGCATCTCCATAGCGGAACGAAATGCGGCCAATGTATTTTCCGGTTCATAGCCGGATGTACCGCGATGTGCTATTACGGGAATTTTATGCATAGCCTTCAGGATTCTTCTTTTGCCAGTTCCAGGCATCTCGCACCATATCTTGCAGATTCAGTTTTGCTTTCCACTTGAGATGTTTTTCTGCTTTTGACGGGTCAGCATATGAGCTTGCTACATCTCCTGCTCGTCGAGCAATTATCTGGTAAGGAATTTCAATTCCATTTTCATTTTCAAATGCCTTTACAACCTCAAGCACACTGTTCCCTTTTCCAGTGCCAAGATTATAAATTGCCGGACCATTTTCAATTTTCGGTCCTTGTAGGGCTTTCACATGACCTTCGGCCAAATCCATGACATGAATATAATCACGCACGCCGGTACCGTCTGTTGTTGGATAATCATCACCAAGTACTTGTAATTTTTCTAAACGCCCTACGGCTACCTGTGAGATATAGGGCATTAGGTTGTTGGGAATACCATTGGGGTCTTCACCGATCAACCCACTCTTGTGTGCGCCAACAGGATTGAAATATCTGAGAAGTGTAATTGACCAATCTTTATCGGCAATCTTGAGGTCACTAAGGATATTCTCAATAAATAATTTTGTACGACCATAGGGGTTGGTTGCTGATGTGGGAGCATCTTCGGCAAAAGGAACATCATCACTAAGTCCATAAACGGTGGCAGATGAACTGAAAACTATATTTTTTACTCCGGCTTTTGCCATTTCTTCACAAAGAACCAAGGTACCATATACATTATTATAATAGTATTCCATGGGTTTTTGAACCGATTCACCCACTGCCTTTAAACCGGCAAAATGGATCACCGCATCAATATCGTGAGCCTCGAAAATCTTTTGCATGGCATTACGATCACAAATATTCACTTCATAGAAAGTCAGTGATCTGCCTGTGATCTGTTTTACTCTTTCCAATGATTCTGATTTACTATTGCAAAAATTATCAACCACAAGGACATCATATCCTTCTTCGAGTAATCGAAGACAGGTGTGGGATCCAATATACCCGGCACCGCCGGTAACAAGAATACGTTGCATAGAATAACCTTTTTGTTATGTCGAAAAATATTGTTTTCAAAAATTAAATCCAAACGATTTAAGTTTAGAATTTAATAATTACGATTGGGGGATAAATGAAAGATCGCTGATCTCACTATCATTTTGTGATTTGCATCACAGTCCGAAATACACTGTTTTACTTTCTGAATTAATGAGCTATTTTTTCACCTATGAGAACAATATCAAGATGTTATTCAGCAGCACTTCATGGCATCAACGCCTATGAGGTAACAATAGAAACGCGCTTGGATCGCAGCACACCAAAGTACTTTATCGTTGGCTTGGCTGAGAAAGCCGTAAAAGAAAGTTTTTCACGTATGTTGTCCGCAATCAAATCTTGCGGTTATCGTATGCCGGGGTGTAAGATCACACAAAATCTTGCTCCAGCGGATATACCAAAAGAAGGGACGGGCTTTGATCTTTCACTGGCCCTTGGAGTACTTGCCGGTAACGAATTGGTTGATGCGGAGAGACTTCAAGATTATATATGTATCGGTGAATTAGCGCTGGATGGAAGTTTGCGACCATCTAAAGGTATTCTCCCCATCGCACTTGGTATGAAACGCTTTCGTCAAAAACATCTTATCGTCCCAAAAGCCAATGCCCGTGAAGCGGCCATGCCCGGCTACTGTACTGTCTGGGGAGCTGATACTTTAGACGATGCTATTGGGATCATTAACGGATGTAGTAAACTCAAGCCTGAAGTTGTTGATGTAAAAAGTTTTTTCGGGGCAAATGAAAAACATCAGGTTGATTTTTCCGAGGTCAAAGGACAAGCACATGTCAAACGAGCACTTGAGGTATCTGCAGCGGGCGGACACAATATTATTCTAATCGGACCACCGGGCTCCGGAAAATCCATGCTGGCAAAACGCTTTCCGACGATCCTTCCGGATCTGACCCTAGAAGAAGCGATTGAGACCACAGCCGTTTATTCAGTTTATGAAGATATTTCCGAAACCAGCCTTATAACACGGCGACCATTTCGCTCACCCCATCATACCGTAAGCGATTCAGCGCTGGTCGGAGGTGGACGTATTCCACGCCCCGGCGAAGTAAGTCTTGCACATAATG
>JAUVKP010000050.1 GCA_030596185.1 Fidelibacterota bacterium
AAAGCTGTTTGTATCGATGATCTTTGTATCGATTGTTTGGCTTGTATAGCCGCCTGCCCTGTTGAAGCTATTTCTGAAGGTTAAACAGGACCATACGAAACAAAAACGAGGGCAGATTACTCTGCCCTTTTGTATTTAGGAGTTAATATGTCTCAAGAAAACAAGAACCCATTTGATCTTCAAAAGAAGCTCAGATACGCAAAACACGTAATCGCAATCGCATCAGGTAAAGGCGGAGTAGGAAAATCCACCGTTGCAGCGAATTTAGCATTATCATTAAAAGAAAAAGGATTCTCGGTCGGATTACTTGACCTGGATCTTTACGGACCCAGCGTTCCTATGATGTTTGGTCAGCATAAGCCAACTGAATCAGTTAGCGAAGAAGGTATTCTTCCTGCTGAAAAATACGGAATACAGATCATGTCACTTGGTTTCTTCCTCAAAGCAAATACGGCGGTGATCTGGCGTGGCCCCTTGGTTATCAAGGCTGTTGATCAATTACTCAATGAGGTTTTATGGAAACAGATGGACTATCTCATCATTGATCTTCCCCCCGGTACAGGTGATATTCAGCTGAGTTTGGTACAAAAGATCGTCTTGAGTGGTGCAATCATTGTTACAACACCTCAAGATCTGGCGCTCGCAGATGTAAAACGAGGCATTAATATGTTTGAAAAAGTTAATGTCCCTATTTTGGGTATCGTTGAAAATATGAGTTATTTCCAATGCCCTGAATGTGGTCATAAATCATATATTTTCGGACAAAATGGCGGTTACAAAGAAAGCGAACGCTCTAAAGTTGATTTTTTGGGTGAAGTACCACTCAATGAAGATATCATGAGTGCAGCTGATACAGGCTGTCCTATTGTTGAAAGCAAACCGGGTAGTCCCGAAAGCAAATACTATATGGGTATTGCAGAGAAGCTGCTTGAGAAATTGAAATAAAATCTCAAAATTTTGAGAAATAATGTAGGGGAGGCTCTTGAGCCTCCCTTTTTTAGTTATGGGCGACTCCAGAGTCGCCCATACATTAACATTGTTAGTTCTGATGGCCACAGGCCGTGGCGTGTCTCAATAATTTAAAACAATTTCATCTGATCTTCAGATTCTAAAATCTCAATGTTAAATTCTTTAATAAATGAAATAAATTCTTCTTCGTCCATGATTTTCACACCAAGTTCTTTTGCTTTCTCCAGCTTTGACCCTGATGATTCACCCGAAACCACGTAATCTGTTTTTGCAGAAACACTTTCCGATGCTTTTGCACCCAGATTACGCACCAGATCTTTAGCTACATCACGTGTTATCTTTTCAAGACTTCCTGTAAATACGAATGTTTTACCCTTTAAGGGTTGTTCGCCTGTCTCACCGGCTTTTGGATCAATTCCATGTTCCATCAGAACTTCTAACATTTTCCGATTATCAGGGTCATTGGCAAATGAAATGATACTTTCTGCAACGATCTCCCCAATATCGTCAATATCAACAAGTGTTTCTTGCTTGGTCTCGAAAAGTTTTTCCAACGACTCAAATTTCTCTGCCAATACTCTTGCCAAGTATTCACCTACATTAGGTATGCCCAAAGCATAAATCACATTGGCAAGTGAACGCTTTTTTGAAGCCTTAATAGATCTCAATAAATTATTGACTGACTTTTCTCCAAATCGCTCAAGTGCTACAAGGTCTTTGAATTGCAGATTGTAAATATCTGCCACGGAATTGATCAATCCTTCATCAACTAATTGATCAACGATCTTTTCGCCCATTCCATCAATATTCATAGCGCGTTTAGATACAAAATGTTCAATACCTGTCTTGAGTTGTGCCGGACAATCACGATGCACACATTTAACGGCAACACCACCCTCAACCCGCTGGACTTTTGCTCCACACACCGGGCATGTATCCGGTAGATGGTAGGGCTCTGTATGTTTGGGACGTCGTTCTTTGATAACCTTAATGACTTTGGGTATCACATCACCTGCACGTTCAATGACCACCCAATCCCCTACCCGGATATCTTTACGATCTATTTCATCTTGATTATGTAGCGTTGCACGAGAAACAACAACTCCACCCAATTGTACGGGTCCAAGATTTGCGACCGGTGTCAACACACCCGTCCGTCCAACTTGAGCAACAATAGATTCAATGCGTGTAATCTCCTGACGGGCCTTAAACTTGCCCGCAATGGCCCATCTGGGTGTTCGGGTACGCATACCAAGAGAAGATTGCAATGCGAGATTATTCACCTTTACAACAATTCCGTCTATATCATAGGGCATAGATTCACGATCAGCTTCCATACTATGGAAATACTTGATCGTATCATTTTCGTTTTTTAGGATTTTATTAAAGGGATTGAGAGGGAATCCCCATAATTTTAATTGCTCCAATAATTCCCATTGCGTGCTATACTCATAGCCTTCAATTTTGCCCGGAGCATAAATAAATATTTCAAGTGGTCTTTTTGCTGTGATCTTCGAATCTAATTGACGCAGAGAACCCGCAGCCGCATTCCGTGGATTTGCAAATAATTTTTCCTCTGAATTTTCGCGTTCTGCGTTTAACTTTTTAAAATTCTTTTTAGAAATGATGACCTCACCGCGAACTTCGAGTAGCTCGGGAATATCCGTGCCATGTAAATCCATGGGAATTTGTGGGATGGTTTTAAGATTTTCAGTGATATCTTCACCGGTATAGCCATCCCCTCGTGTTGCTCCGGCTTCAAATTTACCTTTGCGATAGATCAATTCAACACCCAGACCATCAAGTTTTGGTTCACCGACCAATTCTAAGTCATCTAACTTGCTTAACTTGCGTAAGCGCTGATAAAATTCACGCAATTCATTTTCGTTTAAAGCATTTCCCAAACTGAGCATGGGTATACGATGTTCAAGAGTGGAAAATTCATCCAAAACGGCGCCACCTACTCGCTTTGTTTGAGAATTTGACTGCAATAATTCCGGATGAGCTCTCTCAATATCCTGCAATTCACGAAATAAGCGGTCATATTCAGCGTCAGAGATCATAGGATCATCCAAGACATAGTAGCGATGGTTATGCTCACTTAGAATAGCCTGAAGCTCTTCTACGCGTGTTTTTACCTGTTCATTATTCATTCAATCGTCCTTGACGAACATATATCCACGCCGGTATCTAATATATTCTTTATTAAAGCTTGTCCTGTTGTAACCGGAGCTTTAACAGTACAGCTATTAATTACCTTCATGGCTTTAAAAATTAGATCTTTAGGAATAGGGGCTGAACTATGGACAGGTAAACGCACATGATGGAGTGCACATAATTTAACAGTTGATGTCAGCATACGAGTCGGATGCGTCAGTTCTTCAACTGCATAATCAACACCTCGTTCACAGATATTTCCTTTTACAATATATTCATCACCGGCTTTTTCGATAGTTAGTTTACACCCCACAGGGCAAACGATACAAACCAATTCTTGTGTGTTGATCTTTGGCATATTATTCCATAGAGGCAAGTGCCACGACTACTTGTTCGTGAATTTTAGTGACCTCTTTTGTCTTGCAATGATAATTATTGGCAATAAGTGAAAATGCGATCATTCGTCCTGATTGGGTATTTACATAGCCTGTATGAGATCGCACACCACCAATATAACCGGTTTTTACGTGTGCATTTTTTGCAGCAGCCGTACCGTCACCAAAATATAGCACATATCCAAAATCCTTATTATCACCGGCTCTGGCAAATGTATTGTAGAATTGTCCAAAAGTACTTTTATGGGTCATAGCTGATAAATAATCACAGAAAACCTTGGTAGTTATCATATTTTCATGTGATAAACCACTGGCATCAACCATGCGAAAACCTGAATGTTCAACATGCAATTTATCCATATACTTGTCGATAAATTTAGCTCCTGCTCGTGTTGTTCCTATTCCCATTTCCTCTTTTGCGACCTTTAAAAGTAGCATTTCGGTATATGTATTATTGCTTAACTTATTCGTGATCTCAGCTATTCGTTTCAGGGGTGGTGATTTGATCGTTTTTAATAGATTTTCACTACGATATTTTCGAGACTCATTAATGACATAAACCCCTTTCAAGACATCAATACCTTTTTCATTAAGAGCTGATCCCAAGTATTGAGCCGTTAATAATGCCGGATTGGGAATCGCACCCTTGATAGTGAATTTTTCTTCACCGGCGGGAACAGTTCCGTGGAAAATAGCATGATAGTTATTCGGAGCTGAAATAATATATCCATTATCCCCGGAATACATTTCTCCGGTCTTCATTAAATTCGTATAAGTTAAGCCGGGAACTTCCGGTCTTATTGCGAGTACTTCAGCCGAATCACCTTCCTTTAAGCCAGGTTTAAAATCAAGATAGTATTTATTATCGGAAAAACATAAAGCGGTCATACCTGCACCGTAATAATTTCCCATATCTTCCCACGTCCAGGTGCCCGGAGCATGATAAGGTGGATATAGAGATTCATCAGCAACGATAGAACCATTAATTTTTTTAATCCCCGCTTTTTCAATAGCTCTAGTCCATAAAGACATCAGTTTTTTCTTTGAATATACACCGCCTACCTGATCACCGCCCAAAGTGGGGTCACCATCTCCAACGATATATATATTGCCTTTCAGCAGCCCATTTTCATCTATATCACCGGAGTAATAAAGCTTAGTTTTAAATGTATAATCCACCCCAAGTTTATCAAGGGCTATACCAATGGTGATCACTTTCAAGCTGGAAGCACAAGCAAGAGACATTTCTTCATTATGTTTGACCACAGGGTTTTCGCCATTTATATCATCTACATAACGAGCGTAAACACTCCATTGGGCATGAGCAAGTTCAGGTAATTGTGCAAGTTCATCAACCAGTTGTTGTGGAGTTTGCGCAAATAGAAATGTTAGCGATAGAACAAGAATGATCAAGCGTTTTATAGTCATAGAAACCTTCCGATTTAAGTAAAAAATATCAATTTATCGTCACAATATCAATGAAATCTTCGTCTAGCGTTAATGTCTGAATATATGCGGGATCGGAATATCTGTCCATAGATCTTCGCATAAGTTCGTTAAACTTTTATTATTGAATGTACCGGTCTCTATCCAATCGACCAAGCGAGGAGCAATCCGGGGATAATTCATAGGACTAATAGCTGGCAATTTTAACCATTCTATAACTTCTCCGGGGTCAAGATTATTCATATGTTTTCCCAGACCCAGAGTTTCTATTGCCATGGTATTTGCAATCTGTTCTGCTTGCCCCTCAATAGGTTTTGCCAAGGTTTTCACTCCAAGATTAAAAGCCTCACTGTTAGCCATAAAACCTGCATGAAGAATGGCACCTTTTGATACAGAGATCGTATTTAGAAAATCTTTTCTGCTCTTGGGGTGCAGGACAATATTTTCTTTCTGCTGTAATTTATTAACTTGAGTAAAAAAATGGTATTCGTGATCTTTGGGACATTTTTTTAAAAAATTTAATACTTCTTGAGGATTTTCATAGGGAAGATAGATAACTATCTGCTCTTTTGTAGGAGATACCGGTATTTTAATATGAGTTTTAGGTAATATAGGGGGTAAGATGGGAAAACCAAAATGGTGCCAGTGAACAGATATAAGAAAATCTGCCGGCACAAAGTATTCTATGATCGTTCTCGTCATAAGGTGAAGAGTCGGATAAGGTATATCATATAAAAAAGCTGTCTGGTGACTCAGAACGATTGAAGGGATCTTATTTTTCTTTGCAACTTGTACAGAAACAGGTTCAAAATCAGAGATCACCAGATCAATGTCTTTGGCATTATATTTGTATATATCACGCACGAAAGAAATAGCATCAAGACGTGGTGCTGTTTTGATATAATTTATTTTCCCATTCTCTATAACGTATGTCAAACCTTTGAAGATATTATAAGGCTCAAAATATTCTGTATCGGGTAAATTCTTCTGTTGTGCCCCGGAAAATATGACCCTTACATTGTGCCCGCGTCGTTTAAGTTCGGTGACAATATCCTGCGATCTTCCAATGTGTCCGTTTCCTGTTGTTTGTACACCATACAATATATTCATATTCGTTCCTGTATCGCTGAGTTTACTGGAAAATATAGGGGAATTGAGAGCTATTTCCAAGTAGGGATGAGGAGAAGAGATTATGAATTATGAATTATGGATTATGAATTATGAATTATGGATTATGGATTATGGATTATGGATCATGAATTATGGATTATGGATCATGAATTATGGATTATGGATTATGAATTATGGATTATGGATTATGGATCATGAATTATGGTTAACCTTTATTTACTGTTCACTGCTTTTGCCTTTTGCCCTTTGCCTTTTGCCTTCTCTTATGATATTTGTTCGTAATGCTAATTCATTTTTGTATATTTAGTTATGAGTAACAATATGAAAAATAAACCAAATATCAAGTATATCGCCTTTGACGCAGACGATACTCTATGGGATAATGAACCTTTCTACCGAGCATTAGAGCATGTCTTCAATGAGATCATGTTGGATAAAATGACTCCTGAAGAAAGTTCTGCAGAATTGTTCAAAACCGAAATCGCAAACTTACCTCTATTTGGTTATGGTGCTAAGGCATACACCCTATCGATCCTTGAAACCGCACTACGCTTAAGCAATGACACACTACCTGCTGCGTCTGTAAGAAAAATACTGGATGCCGGCAAACAATTGACAGATTCTCCACTCGTATTATTAGATAGTGTTGAAGAGGTACTCAAAGCTCTTGCCCCAAAATACAAGCTCATCTTAGCAACTAAAGGTGATCTTTTGGATCAAGAACGGAAACTGAAAAAATCCAGACTTGAAAAATATTTCCATCACATTGAGATCATGAGTGATAAACAAACTGGTGATTATAAAAAATTATTTCAACACCTTGATATAGAAGCAAATGAATTTCTCATGATAGGTAATTCTATGCGATCAGATATTTTCCCGGTTGTTGAATTGGGTGGCTTTGCTATCCATGTCCCCTACCACACAACTTGGAAACATGAAAAAATGGATGATGTTGGTCTACCCGATGATCGTTTTATGGAGATCGATACTTTACTGAATATCCCTAAAGAATGTCATTGGATTTAAGTTAATTGACAATTATGTATAGCGTGAAACGCAAATCATGAAATGAAGCAAAAGGGTCGCTTGCGAATAGTCATCCTGAAAATCCTGAAATCAACATATATTCTTTACATTTATAATTTTGAGAATCGGATTGACATAGAGATCTTGAATCCCG
>JAUVKP010000019.1 GCA_030596185.1 Fidelibacterota bacterium
CGTTCGTCGCGAAGACGTTTGTAGTACAATAATGGATCTACAATGTGCCAACGGGCATAAGTATCGACCCAAATATAACGTTTATCTTTTGTGGTGACCTGATTTGATGCTCCACGCCATTCCAGAAATCGTTTATCAAAAATATGAGTGGTTTCCAGAAAAGGGATCTTGAATTGCAAGCCGGGATTCATAATTGTACGTACGGGTTTACCTAAGCGGGTAACGACGACCTGTTGGGTCTCATCTGCAATGAATAAGCCCGAAGCTGCAATGATGAGCATAACGACGGCCACAACAGCAATGACAATAATACTTGTTCTTTTCATGATGGCCTCCTTAATTATCCAGGTTGAGGAGCGGTAAAACGCCGCTGCCGGTTTCGTCAATGATGAATTTTTTCTTCATGACAGGCAGAACCTTGCTCATGGTCTCAAGATAAATTCGTTGCCGTGTGATCTCGGGTGCTTTTTCGTATTCTTTTAACACCGCGACAAATCTGGCGACATCACCTTTGGAACCATTGACACGTTCGGATGCATATCCTTGGGCCTTTTGGATGGTTTGCAATGCTTCACCCTTGGCTTTTGGTATGATCTTGTTGTATTCGGATCGCGCCTGGTTAATGAGTTTTTCTTTGTCTTGCTGAGCCTGGTTGACCTCATTGAACGATGCTTTCACAGCATCGGGTGGGTTAACGTTCTGCAGGACAACCTGCTTAATGCGAATACCCGTCTCGTATTGTTCACACAATACTTGCAAATTGGCTTCAACAGTTTGCGAGATCTCCTGACGACCGACCGTTAGCACTTCATTAAAAGTGCGGTCACCGACCACTTTTCGCATGCTGGCTTCACTCATATCACGCAAGGTTTGTCTGGAATTCCTGACTTTGAAAAGGAATTTGTAGGGATCTTCAATTCGATATTGGATGATCCATTCAACCACTACAACATTTAAATCGCCGGTCAACATGACCGATTCGCTGCTGAAATTGCCGCGCGAGTATTGTGAAGTAACTCCGGCTTTCAATGTGCGAAAACCGAATTCTTCTTTTAGCTGACGCTCAACTGCAACTTGATAAACCTTGTCAATCACCGGGATCTTAATGTGAAGACCGGGCTCGGTGGTCTTTGTATATTTACCAAATCGCAAGATAACGCCTACATTCTCTGCCTGAACCACATAAAATCCACTCAAGATAACAATAACCACGAGTAGGATTATGCCGATATTAATATATTTTTTGGCATTGAGTGTAACGCTTCTTTTGACTTCTTCTGCGTTAACCATACTGTTCCTCCGTTTTGAGTTGTTCGCAAGAATGTAAAAAAATATTTATCAATATGATATATATTTCGTAATTTTCCCAAGATGTAACTAATAACATTATATGGAGTTCCCTTGGATCATCTTAAACGCGCTTTAAATTGCGACCGATCTGTTTTTATTCAAGCATGTGCCGGAGCAGGAAAGACATTTGCTCTTACAAAGCGCTATGCCGCCATTTTGGATCGCTTTGCGCAAGAAGCTGCGAACGGCGCAAATCTTGAGCAGATAGATCATAAGAAGATACTGGTCATCACTTTTACAAAAAAAGCGACCGGCGAGATGAATGAGCGTATCAATGAAGATGTAAACATCCTGCTTTCGGGTGAAGAAATCGAAAAGATGAAGAAGCGGGACATTGATTTTTGTCCGACTTTGCGTAACACTAAAGATGAAGCCGTTTTGGAATATACTAAAAAACTAAAAGATACTTTTTCCCAGAACTCTATTTCAACGATTGATAGCTTTTGCAGCGGGATATTGAGAGAATTTGCACATAAAATTGATCTTGACCCTCAATTTACCTCTCAGGATGATGCGGAATCCAAAAAACTGCTGGACGAAAGCCTTGAAAAATGGTTAAGACAAAAAACAGCCGACGATTCGCAGAGTTTTGATATTTTGCTAGATGATATGAGCTTTTATCATATTCGCCAGGCCATCAAGAACCTGTATCACAGTCGCGAGATTCTGGATGCCTATACGAACAATATTGAAAACAAGAGCATAGAAGAAATTTGGCAGGATTGGCTGATCCGTTATACACCCGATGCCGATATTGAAATGCTGGTCATTGCTTTTGAAAATCTTTGGCGTGATGCTCTGGAGAATTGTAAAGACCAAACAGACGCACTTTTTGTTCTACTCAAGAACATGCATGATGATCTTGAAAAGATCCGTTCAATACGATCTCCACTTGAATTTAGAGTAGCTTTTTTAAGTGAAGTGGTTAACCGTAAGAAAGGTTTTATCAAGGATGATGGCGAGTATCGTAAAGACCCTCCCGGGAACAAAGGAAATTGGAAAAAAGGAAAAGATCTTACTATAGATTGGTTCGACTTATTACAAACCATAGATCCAAAAGAGATCAAACAAACTCCCGGTCCGGGCGATAAAAAGATCATTCCTCTCCTAAAAACATTGATCGCACTCTATCGGGATTTTAATGATTATTATTTTGAGGTCAAAAAACAGCGCAATGTACTGGATTTTTCGGATGTTATTATTAAAACTCATGAACTCTTAAACGATGATGCGGATATTTGCAAACAGATAGCAAAACGTTATCGTCATATTATGTTAGATGAATTTCAGGACACTAATCCGCTTCGCTGGGATATCATTCGTATGATCTATATGTCCACGGACAATGCGAAATTATTTATTGTAGGTGACCGCAAGCAATCTATTTTTCGATTTGCCAATGCCGATGTCACGGTCATGAACGATGCCGAGGCCCTGATCCGGGAAGAAAAAGGAGAGATCCTCGATTTTAATGATAACTATCGTTCCAGTAAGGAATTTGTCGAAAAAGGCATTAATGAACTTATCAAAAAGATCATGCCATCCGATGAAGAAGAAAAAGAAGCTTACGAGGCATTATTTGAACCCACCGAAGCCAAGACTGATACAGAAAATATTTTTCCGGCGGTAGAAGCTCACTGGTGCTCAGCCTTAGATGACGACAGCGATGATTATCTTCCGGCGCTTCACGCTGCGAAACAAGTCAAACGTTTATTGGATAAATATGAGAACAGCACGATCGACCCCAAGAACGGCAAACCACTGATCGGTGTGATCTTAAGACGCTTCACTAAGATATCAGATTATCTTCAAGCCTTTAGAAAATTGGATATTCCCATCTCGATCATCGGAGGAAAAGGTTTTTATGAGACACCCGCAGCGAGAGATATTTTTCATTTTCTATCCGTGTTGGATAATCCCTGCGATGATCATGCCTTGACCGGCCTTCTGCGTTCACCCTTTATTGCGCTTTCAGATCCCGATATCTATTTATTGAGTAAACGGGACAAAGACACACCTTTCTTTGAAGTCATGAAAGATCATGTATCGTTATACGAAGCACGAAATTTGATCGAAACATGGATCCAAACTGCAGGCACGATGCCTTTGGACGAATTGATCGCTCAAATTCTTGACAATGAAGACCGGGAATTGGGATATGTCAGTGAACTGATGCCCGAACAGCAGCTGGCAAATTTAGATAAAGCCATCAACATTATTCGCGGTATGCAACGGAGCGGCCGTTCCCTGAGAGCTATCCGCGAGTTCTTTGCTTATCAGATAGCTCAGGAAAGTTCCGATGCTCAGGCTGTTTATCCGGGTACCGCTAAAGTTCATCTTTTAACTGTGCACAAAGCCAAGGGACTTGAATACCCCATCGTCGTATTGCCGGAAATGAATCATGGTGGAAAATCAACGAATGATAATATTCGTCTGGGACGGACAGGGGAGAATGCCGAGATCGCTCTTTCATTGTCCGATAAAGATAAACCCGGTTTGCTCCTGCGCCTAAAAGAAATCGCCAATAAAGAAGAGGAAGCCGAGGACAAACGAATTTTTTATGTTGCACTTACACGAGCGATCCATAAAGTTTGTTTTCTTGCTGAAGAAAAAGATAAAGCAGGCGAAAAGACCTGGTGGAATAAATATGTTCTACAGCCCGGAGAATTAAAATTAAAAGAACCGGAAAATTGGCCGGCTGAGAAAATTAAGCAACATCTTGCTGAGGATATGGCCCTTAGCGATAGACAAAGCGATATTAAAACGAAAGATTGGATCGAAGCTCCAAAATTCGAGAGCACGGAATTATATCTTTATCGTACGCCTCACGATCTGATGGGTGAGAGTAAAGAGTTTGAGATCCCGGCAGCAAAAGAAGGACTCGGAACTGCCCCCGGCTCACTTTATCATTATTGTGTTGAACAAACATGGTTTGATGTTAATACTTATAAAAATGAAATTGATGATTACATTCAAGGTCATTTTTCAGAGGTAGATAAAAATAAACTGATCGCAAAAGTGGATGCTTTATTGTTAACGACCCGTAAGCATCCGATCTATGATGTTTTAAATGATCCCGTTGTCGAACAATACCGTGAATTGAAAGTAAAAGCCTGGTTGGGAAAAGATCACGACCTGATTCAGGTTAATGGTACTATTGATCTGCTGTACCAAAAGGATGGTCAATGGGTTATTGTTGACTTCAAAACCGACAGCAGTACACGACGATTGGAAGCCTACAGAAAACAGATCCAAAGCTATCAGTGGATGCTCAAGCAGGCATATAATATTGATGCTCTTGGGAAGATATTTTTTGTCGCACTAAATGAAATGGTGAATGTCGCTTGGGATGATGTTTATTTTGACGGATTACCGATCGGCAGTGACTACATCCCTGTATTACCCGGGTCGAATTTTGATGTTAACCCGCTGATCAAAAAGATAAGTGAAGGCGATCATATTTTATTCTGTGCGTCGGCGCATCATGAAGAACAGATCTATCTTGGACTGGTGAAAGCCGGCTGTATGCGTCCGGATATCACGATCACAACCCTAAGCAAGTGGGTAAAATCCTCGGGCGCAGTTTGTACTTCTCAAGATTGCTTGCGACTGATGATCCAAAGATCAGATGAAAACATGAAGCAAGGTACTGCAGATTTTCTGGCAAAAGCGATCAAAGATCATGAACTGCGAAAAGGTGAAATTCGCAATGAGTTCAGAAAAGAATATCGAAATATTTTATCCGATAAGAGCTACAAAGCGACGAATATTCCCTACATGAATGTTCAAGCAAACGGTCAGCGGATCGGTTTTATCAATTTGCCGCCTTTAGCACCGCTTGAATTGGAACTTGTTGCTAAACTAAGATCGCAAACGGAGTGTTTTGATTGTTCACTTATTCCCGGAAAAAAAGAAAGTGAAGTAAGATACATTGAGGCCTTCTCGCCAAGAGAAGAAGTCTTGGCTGTTGCTCAACATATTAAGAGCAATTTAAAGCCGGATGAGGATGTTTTGATCACGCTCTCCAGTATGGAAAAATACGCGCCTCATCTCCAGCGCATCTTCCCGCAGCTGGGTTTGCAGGTTAGATTTATTGGTCCAAGATCTTTACTTGAATCACCATGTACGTCGCTACTTCTTGATGTGTTGAAAGTATGCAAGATACCCAATCCGGACTGGCAGGATCTTGCGCCCATTTTATTGCATCCCTTGCGCAAACCGGATCACGAACTTTTAATCTATGATAAAATTATTCGCTCCCGTCCCCTTGATGAACACAAATTACCCTTTAGCGCGCGTGAGTTTTTAAAGGACTATCAATACACGGATATTAAGCAATTAAAAGATAAAATTGATCTCTTTATTAAAGACCTGGATATTAACTCCGATCCTGAAAAAAAAGTATGCGCAAAGTTTGTTGACATACTTGATGAGCTTATCAAAGATCTTAATTTAATCTATCATGAACTTGATCTCTCAAGAGTTTATCAGGAAATGCTGGTCCGGATCAAAAAGGAAAGCATTCCAAGACGGGATCAGACAAACGGTATCCCCGTGCTTGGATTTTTGGACAGCTTGGGATCTGTTCCGGATAAACTTTATGTCATGGGTATGGTCGAGGGCGATATTCCCCGTCCTGAAAACGAAAATCCATGTTTCAACCCAAAAGAGCCATTTTCACTCGAATTGAATCGTCATTTTATGAAATACTGGCAATTGCTGGGTGATCGTGTGATCTATTCATCTTCTCAACATGCAGAGGACGGAAGTGATCAGAACCGTTCTTCCTTCCTTGAGGGCCTGTCATTAAAATCCATTTTTGCAGAGAAGGGAATAAGGCGCGATATTTTACTTCAATACGACAATTGTTTGATTAATAAAGCAGATAAACCAATAAAAAATCGGCACAATGAAATTATTTCAGGAGAGAAAAGAATATATTCCGGTCAGGTTGATGAAACAGTTAAAGACTTTGATCTGGCAGTGAGTTCCATTGATACTTTGCTGGCTTGCCCCATGAAATTCTATTTCGACAAGATACTAAAAGTGGCTTTCATAGATGAGGATGAAGGACTTCATTGGATATTGAAAAGAGGAAATATCGTCCATAAGATCTTAGAACATTTTGGAGAAGAAGGCGGTTTTGCTTTAAATCTTAACGCTGCGGTGAAGCTTCTGGGAAAAAATATTCAAGATGCCTTTATTGAAGAAAAGATCGATCCCAATGATCCCTTTCAAATGGATCAATTCAGAAATTATATTCGTGATCTAAATGAAAATTCGGAGTCCAATTGCCTGATCAAGATATTGGAAGTAAACCAAAAAGAATTTGAAGGCTATGAGCATATCGAAACGGAAAAACCCTTTGATGATCTTGAATTATCTTATGGCGATATAAAGGTTAATTTAAAGGGCCGGATCGATAAATTACTGATCGATGAGCAAGAGAAACGGCTTGTAGCAAGTGATTACAAGACAGGAACGATCAAGACCAATAGATTGACAAAAATGATGCTTTCCCAGCTCTATCTTTATCAAAAAAAGTGCAAAGAAGATTATCCCGGTCATGAGTTGATGGCAGTTTACGAGCAAGTTAAAGATTGGGATAATACCAAAATTATTAAATTTGTAGAAAATGATACATCTTTTATGCAAATTGGATCAAGAACGAAAAATGCTTTTAGTATTGAAAAGTTTGAACAATATCTTACCGATCTTTTTAATCAGATTAGCGAAGGAAAGTATTATATTACCGGCAGGCCTTTTAAAGATGCCTGTGAGAACTGTCCACATGTCGGCCTGTGTCGAAAGGATAGTAGGTTAAAGATTAAGGAGAATTAAAATGAATGAATTTTTAGTCAAAGAACTCGGACGAGTGTTCGATGAAAAAAAACGTGCTGAAACAACGGTTGAAGATATTAAAAAATGGATACGTCGAACCCGTGTTAAACAAATTCTTTTTATCTTCTTTGAATCCGTGATCCTTCTTGGTTTCGGACTTGGAAACTTACTCAATAATCCACCCTTATCATTTTCTTTCGCACTTGGCATACTCTGCCTGGTTGTCTGGCCTTTTCTTGCCATTAATATTCATCGTTACTTGAAGAAACTGGAGTATAAGGAAGAAGATTTAGAAGAAATTCTTAAACAATTAAAAATGAATAGTGAATAGTGAATAGTGAATAGTGAAAAACGAATATTTATTTTTTGTTAAGATTATTTCTTGTGGTTTTAACAATTGAGTGAAGAATTTTAACTATTTCTGTACAATCGTTCAAAAGAGAATCCCAATCGCCATCATAACTTTTAGTTTTTATAACTAACTTAATCCAATATTCGGTTTCTTTTGCTTCTTTGAGGGCAATATTCATTTTTGAGAGAAAATCCTTTTTACTTTGGCCGTATTCTCCTTCAATGACATTTGCTCCTATACTTGTACCTGATTTTAACAATTGATTTGAAATAACAAATTCTTTTTTCGATTGCAAAAGATTGCAACATTTAACAATTCTTTCAGAAAAACAAAAAGTCTTATCGGCAATAATGCTCGTCCCCATATGTCCCCAATTTTATCTAGAAAATGTGTTTTTTCCGTTTTTAGTTATTCGTTATTAACTATTCATTAAACTTATTTTATCAAGATCAACTTCTGCACTTTGCTCAATCCGGCAAAACGTAACTTGCAAAAATAAACACCAGAGGGGTAATTTGCCGCGTTCCATTTAAAGGAATGTTTTCCGGCATTGTAATGCTCATCGATAAGAACATCAATCAATTTACCGCTAATATCATGGATGATCATTTTCACATCATCTGAATAAGGCAAATTAAAGCTTATGGTTGTCTGAGGATTAAAGGGATTGGGGTAGGCGGGATAAAGTTCAAATTCATTTGGAATATGTCCGAAAATATCTTCTACAGATACTTCAAGTGCGGATTCAAAGAAATCTACAATCTTGCTCATTAGCGCAATCCGATTGCTTTCCCCTTGTATAGTTTCAAAAGGGAAGCCAAGAGAAATAACTTTGCCTGAGTCGGTCGAAGTACCCAAAGGACCCACATAGCCAATTCCGGCGTAAACTGTACTGGAGTAATGTAAAATAAATTTTGATCCGGCATTGGAAATAATGATATCGGGATAATCTTCTTGGTAAAGTGCCGATAGTCCACCATAGCTAAAAGATAAGCTTTCAAAGCGCGTATTGGCCCGACCATAGACGGTTAAGTCATTCGAATCATCTCCCAAATAACGTGTTTTAAGGTAATTATTATAAAAACTTTTATCACTGCTTGAGCCTTTATAGGAGAGATCATAACCGATTTCCGATCCACTTACGAATAAGTAACCACCTTGTTCAAGAAAGGTTTTTACTTTACCTTGTTCTGCAGAGCTGAAGGTCTCGTCTGCGGTACTTTCATCGCCACAGAACCACAGAACACAATCATAATCAGCAAGAATAATATCACCATCAATAATCGCCTGATTATCGCAGGTCGTATACCCCCATGTTTGCGGAAGAGCATTTGCATAGTACCCCGCAATAGCATGATAGGGAAGGTTCCAACCATAATCATTTGAAACACGATCATATCCATCTACGATCAATGCGTACTTATCTAAGGTGCTTTCCTTCATATAATAGGTATCGGATGTGTCACCTGTGGCACCATCAAGAAAAGGTACTAGTTTTACCGAGCGTTGACAGATACAATCTATGGCTCCCAATGTAACGGTCAATGAATCCGAGGGAATTATCATTACGTTTCGACCGCTAGCCCCTTCATCAAAT